>JBJYXS010000258.1:0-15093 GCA_046260075.1 Anaerolineales bacterium
TCGATTTGGTACGTCCGCTCGCGGGACATGGCGATATCGATTATACCGACAACGCCGGGTTAATTTACGCGGCAGTGTATTTCATCCCAAGTCCCGTTCCATTCCCGTCATCCCGTGGCTGCTTCAGCAGCCGAGGGATCGGCCCGGAAGGACCCCATAGTCAAATCCGCCTCGGGATGGCCCGTTGCCATCCATCCCCCGAGCGGCTAGAATGTAACCGCGGATTTCCCATGCTGACGATCGAAATTTTCACCCTCTTTCCGGCGATGTTCGAACCGGCGCTGCGCGAGAGCATCCTCGGGCGCGCGATCGAGCGCGGCCTGCTGACCGTCGGACTGCACAACATCCGCGATCACGCCGCCGACCGCCACCAGGTGACCGACGACGCCCCCTACGGCGGAGGCGGCGGGATGGTGATGAAGCCGGAGCCGATCTTCGCCGCGGTTGAATCCGTTCTCGGATCGCCGTCCTCGCTTCCGGTCATTCTGCTGACCCCCCAGGGCCGTCCGTTCACCCAGGAAAAAGCCTGGTCCCTGGCGGAAGGGCCCGGCTTCGGGTTGCTGTGCGGCCGGTATGAAGGGGTCGACGAACGGGTACGGGAGCATCTGGCGGCGGAAGAGCTCTCCATCGGCGACTACGTTCTTTCGGGCGGGGAACTCGCCGCCCTGGTGATTGTGGAAGCCGTCGCCCGCTTGCTGCCCGGCGCTTTGGGCGACGAGGAAGGAGCCCGCGACGACAGTTACGCGGGCGGCTTGCTGGAATATCCGCATTACACCCGGCCGCCCGTGTTCCGCAACTGGCGCGTACCCGACGTACTCCTTTCCGGGAATCATGCCGAAGTCCGCCGCTGGCGGCGCGAACAGGCCTTGCGGCGCACCTTTCAGCGCCGCCCGGACCTGCTCGATCACGCCGAATTGACGGACGAGGAAAAGCGTCTGCTGCGGGACTGGAAACGGGAAAAGGAAGGGCCACCGGACTCCTAGCGGGCTATTGCCCGTCCGCCCGGACCGTGCTAGAGTCCGGCATCCGCATCCATCGGGGGAAAACCAAAATGAAAAAAAAATCGCGTATCATCCGGTCCGTTACGTTCACTTGTCTTCCCGCACTGTTTTTAGCCGCGTGCCAGGGAAGCACATCCGTCACGCCCGACTCGCCGCTCCCGACGGCGCATACGCCGTCGGCGACCGCCGAACCTCCCCGCAGCCTGACGGTCTGCCTGGGCGAGGAACCGAAAAGCCTTTACCTCTACGGCGGCGGCGGACTGGCCACCCGCACGGTCATGGAAGCGGTTTACGACGGACCGATCGATTCGTTGAATTATTCCTACACACCGGTGATCCTGGAGAACCTTCCGACGATCGAAAACGGGGGCGCCGTTCTTAAAACCGTCGCGGTCCATCCGGGCGAGAAGATCTTCGACGACTTCGGCGCCCCCGCCCAGCTCGTTCCGGGCGTGAAATACCGCCCCTCCGGATGCGCCGATTCCGCATGCGTGGCCACCTACGAGGGCGGCACGGTGATGATGGATCGGCTCGAGGTGACCTTCACTCTGCTGCAGGACGTGCTCTGGTCGGACGGCGAGGCGCTGACGGCGGACGATTCCGTGTATTCCTTCGAAGTGTCGACCGACCCCGAAACCCCCGCCCCTCCCGGAATGAAGCGGGCGATCCTCGGCACGCTGTCGTATGAAGCCGTCGACGACCGGACCGTGCTCTGGACCGGACTGCCGGGAAACATGGATCCGTCGTATGCGCAGCGGTTTTGGGTTCCCCTGCCCCGGCACGCCTGGGGAGAGATGTCCGCCGCCGAACTCCTGACCGCGGACGCCTCCTCCCGCCGCCCGATGGGCTGGGGACCGTACATCATCGAAGAATGGATCGCCGGCAGCGAAATCATCCTGAAGAAGAACCCGAATTATTTCCGGGCCGGCGAAGGGCTGCCGCACTTCGACGAACTGCGCTTCCGCATCATCAGCAACGAGGGCCGCATGGGCGTTTCGGCTCTGATCTCCGGCGAATGCGACGTGGTGGATCAAACCGTCCATCTCGACGACCAGATCACCGAAATCCTCGATCTGCAATTACAGGGCGCGCTCGCCGCATCCTTTACCACCGGCACCGCATGGGAGCATCTGGACTTCAACCTCCAGCCCGTCCTGACGACCACGCCGGTGTTTTACCAGGATGTCCGTCTGCGGCAGGCGGTGGCGGACTGCCTGGACCGGCAGAAAGTGGTCGACAACGCGTTGGCGGGGCTCTCGGTTGTTCCGGATACCTATGTACCGCCGCAACACCCGCTGTTCAACCCGGACACAGCATCCTACGACTTCAATCCGGAACGCGGCATGACTCTTCTCGACCAGATCGGCTGGGTGGACGCGGACGGGGATCCCGCCACGCCGCGCACGGCGTCCGGCGTGACCGGAGTGGCGAATGGCACCCAACTGATCATCCAATCCGTCATGACCTTCACCGAACTGCGCCAGAAAACGGTCAACATCCTGGGCGGAAGCCTTCTGGAATGCGGGATCGGATACGTGGCCAACTACAGCAACAATTCCATGTTCGTGCCCAACGTCGACGGGCTGTTGTTCGGACGGCTGTTCGAGACGGCGCAATACGGATGGATCGCCGGCGTGGAACCCTCTTGCGAACTGTACACCACGGCGGAAATCCCCGACATCGACAACGGGTACACCGGCACGAACCCGTCCGGCTTTTCCAATGCCGAGTTCGATCAGGCGTGCGATTTGGCCCACCGGTCGCTTCCCGGAAGCCCGGCCTACATCCAGAATCAAGCCCTGGCGCAGCGAATCTTCGCCGAATACCTGCCTTCGATACCGCTCTTCCTGACGCTGAAAGTCACCGTTATGGATCCCCGGCTCACCGGATTGATCATGGATCCGACCGCCGTCTCCGGACTGTGGAATGTGGAAGCCTTCGACCTGATGGAAGTGTGACGCCGCCTATCGTTGCGCGCCCGCCCCGGTTGCGCCAAGGCGCAACCGGGGCGGGCGAAGCCGTCTCATCTGGAAATACAGCGCAAGATTGCCCCGGAAAGGTACCGGGATTAACTTCGTCGGAGAAGCGAATGAAACAGCGCTTCTCCTCCTCGCAATGACACTCATCTTCTCCCACATCCGATCGCTCCTTCAGCCGTACTTCATCCGCCTTTTCCGCTTGACGCGCCTTTAATACTTCGTATATAGTAGTTGCAATTCGCTATCGGACGGCATCCGGGACATTCCTCCAGGGTCGGTTCCGAATCCGGCACCCCAACAAAAAGGTGATCTGTGATCCGTTTGACCAGGGCATCACGCTGCGCGCTTGTCCGGCAAAACCCCCTGCCGGACCGTCTCCCGTCCGTCCGTTCCCGCTGCATCTTCCGATCCGTTCACGCGGAGGTATATCCATGATTCGCAAGACACCCATCACCATCGTCCTCCCGGCCGCAATCCTGCTTGCGCTGACCGCCTGTGGAATCGGAGGCGGAGGAAAAACCTATCGCATCGGGATTCTCGCCCAGCCCACCGCGGGGAATTTCTGGGGAGTCAATGCCATCGCCAGTTATTGGGATCTGGCCGTGCAAAGCCCGATGCGGATTTCGCTGTTCGGCGTGACCGATCAACGCTTTCAATTGATCCCCCAGGCGGCCGCGGATTTCGCCTCCCCGCTGCTGCCGGAAGGGGACACCTGGACCAGCACGGTGAAGATCCGGGAAGGCATCCAGTGGTCCGATGGGGGGGAATTGACGGCGCATGATGTGGCGTTCACGCTCAACACGGCGCTCCGCTTCGGCCTGGCCGGCGGGAATTGGAGCGTCTGGGCGGACGGCGATTTCCTCCGCTCCGTGGAAGCCCGGGACGATTACACCGTGAAGTTCGTGTACGGCGCCAAGCCGGGGATGGCCCGCCACGAATGGGGAACGTTACAGGTATCCATCGCCTGCGAAGCCTTCTGGGCTCCCCTGGTCGAAGAAGCCGCCCGGGAACTGGAAGGTTTGACCCCGCCGGAGGCCGGTGATACGGATACGCGCTGGGATTCGTACCGGGCCCGGCAAGCCGAAGCCGCCGAGCAGCTGTTCGCCATCCCCGATACGAACGAACCGACGGCCGGCGCGTTCACGTTCTCCGGCGAGGAGCCGGGCAGCTTCATCGAAATGAAGGCCAATCCGCGGTTCTTCTTCTCCGGAACGACCTTTACGGGATACGCCGACGGCGCATACAGCGAATCGAAACCGAAAGGATACGATTTCACCGCCTATGGGACGCCCGAAGGGGAAAAAACCTTCGAGTACACCGGCGGACCGTTCGTCGACAAGGCGGCCTTCACGATCTACAGCGATCTGAACGCCGCGGTGCTTGCCCTGCAAAACGGGGAGATCGACATCCTCCTCAATCCGCAGGGCTTGCCGAGCGGCCTGGCGGAATCCGTGGAGAACGATCCCAACCTGAATGTGATCAAGAATGAATCCGCCGCCTTCCGGTTCCTGGCCTTTAATACCCGCCGCGATCCCATGGGTGATTCCGCCTTCCGTCAGGCGGTCGCCACCCTGATCGACCGGGAATTCCTCACCGACACGATCCTGCAGGGTTCCGCCTATCCGGTGTATTCCTTCGTTCCCGAGGCGAACGCCGATTGGTACAAGGCCGATCTGCCGCGATGGGGCTTCCATGCGGACGGAACCGCGATGACGCGCGAGGAGCGCCTGAACAAGGCGGTGGAGATCCTCGTCGCCGGCGGTTTTTCATGGTCCGACGACCGGACTCCGTTCTGGGATACCGAAAACGGCGTCCCGGCCACGGGAGGCACGCTCGTGCTCCCCGGCGGCGAGGAGATGCCTGAACTCGAACTGCTGTCGCTTTCCTTCGGCTACGATCCGCTGCGGGCGACCTTCGCGATCTGGACCGCCCAATGGCTTAATGAAGTCGGCATTCCCGTCCGCGTCCGGCAGTTGGGGTTCACCGCGCTGATCTCCCGGACGATCATGGAACAGGATTTCGACATGTTCCTGCTCGGCAGCCAGGCGGGGCTGTTCCCCTCCTACCTGGGCGATTTCTGGCACAGTAAAGAATCGGTCAAAGGGGGAAGAAACGCCGGCGGGTATTCCAACCGGGCCTTCGATCAATTGGCCGACCAATTGCTGACCTGCGAGACGTACGCTGAGTGCAGGCCGATCGCCGATCAAATCCAGGTGTTGATCGCCACCGCCGTGCCCTGGATCCCGCTGTTCGACACCGGGATCTACGAGGTGTACAACCAGCAGCTTTCCTTCCCGTACACGCAAACCCTCGGCGGCCTTCAGTATTTGTACGGCTTGCCTTCCGTGGTCCGGTTCGACTGATCCCGGCCGCGGCACGTGCGGGGATTGAGGCGGGTATGCGGCGATACATCGCCCTCCGGCTGATACAGGTCGTTTTCACCTACTGCCTTTTCCTGGTGCTGTTGTTCTTTCTCCTCGAAGCCCTCCCCGGCGATTACCTGACCGCCTTCTTCGGGGAAAGCCGGATGACCGCCGGCCAATTCGATGCGCTGCGCACGCAGTTAGGATTGCACGGCTCTCCCGTGGAGCGCTTCGGGCAGTGGATGAGCGGCGTCCTGCGCGGCGATCTGGGAATATCCCTCAGCCAATATCCGCGTCCGGTGATCGAGATCCTGGCCGAACGGGCGCCGCGCACGCTGGCGTTGTTCCTGACCGCCACGGCGCTTTCCTTTGCACTGGGCTTCCGGACCGGCAAGCAGCTCGCCTGGCGGAGAAGCGGCGCGGCGGAGGCGGCCGCCACCGTCGCCGGGATCACCTTGTACACCATCTTCACGCCGTGGCTTGCCCTGTGGCTGCTGTGGCTCTTCGCATATGCGCTGCATCTGTTCCCGGCCGGCAAGTTCATCACCTATGAATTATGGAGCGGGGATTCCCCGGCTTCCAACGCCGTATTCGGTAGGATGTTGTTCTGCGCGGCTGCCGCGGCAGCCGCGCTCTGGGCGGTGCGGTGCGGCACGGAATCTCTTCCTGTACGGACCCGACGCCGGACCCGGGCGGCCGCTTCCGCGGCAGCCGCGCTCATCATCGGCGGGTATTGGATCCTGACCGGGCAAGCCGTGTACGCGCTCGACATCCTCTACCACATGGCCCTCCCGGTGTTCACCCTGACCCTGGTTTCGTTCGGCGGCACGATGCTGCTGACCCGCAACAGCATGCTCGAGGTGATGGGTGAAGATCATCTCCTCACCGCACGGGCCATCGGGCTTCCGGATGACGTCATCCGCGACCGGCATGCGGCCCGCGCCGCGCTGCTGCCCGTCATCACCACGCTGGTCCTGGCGCTGGCGTTTTCCTTCGCGGGAGGCGTGATCACCGAATCGGTGTTTTCCTGGGAAGGTATGGGATATACGCTGATGGAAGCGGTGACGCTCTCCGATATCCCCCTTGCCCTGGGTTCCCTGGCGGTCACAGGGCTTCTGGTCCTGCTGGCGCATCTGTGTGCGGATATCCTGTATGCCTATCTCGATCCGCGCGTCCGGTACCGGTAGGAAGGAAAGGATGCGACCAGTCATTGCGAGGAGGGCTGCGGTGTTCGCAACCCGACGAAGCAATCTTCCGATTGACCGGTTCAGGAGATTGCCCCGGAAAGGCACCGGGATTAACTCCGTCGGGAGAACGCCGAAAGGTCACGGCGGCCTCCCTTCCCCGGTCTACTTGGCAATTCCGGGGACGGGCATGCAATGACAATGGGCTTTCGTCCATCATGAGGAATTGGAACGGCATCCCGCAAGACGCACCGTCTCACGGCTCCGGATCGCAGCCGGGCCGAGGACGGATTCGGGAACACCTGTCCCTGTTTGCACAAAGCCGGACGGGGATGATCGGCCTGTTCGGTATTGGTTTTTTCTGCCTGCTGGCCGTCCTCCACCCGTTGTTGACGCGCACGGTGTGGGATCCGAGGGTGTACGACCCCCTGACGCCGAGCCTTCCCCATCCGCCGCCCAATCCCGCGCCGCCTTCGGCGGCTCATTGGCTGGGTACCGACCCGTACGGAAACGACGTGCTCAGTCAATTGATGTACGGCGCGGGTTCGGCGCTCCTGCTGGGTTCGGTCGCCGCTGCGGTGACGGCCCTTTTGGCGACCGCCGCGGGCGCAGCGGCGGCGTATTTCGGCGGTGTGCTGGACGCATTTTTCATGCGGCTGGCGGACCTGCTCCTGATGACCCCGCTCCTGGTGGTCCTCATCTTCCTCTCCACTTTTTTCACCCTGCAATTGGTCCAATTGGCCGTCTGGATCGGCGTCTTCGCCGGGTTGGGCGGCACCGTCCTGGTGGTGAAAGCCCAGGCGCTGCCGATCCGGACCCGGGCGTATATCGAGGCGGCGCGCGCCGCCGGCGGAAGCGACGGCTACATCCTGCTCCGCCACGTCATCCCCCAACTGGTACCCCTCTCCCTGCTGTACATGATGTTTACGGTGACGGAGGCGGTGTTCGCGGAGGCGGTCCTCTCCTATTTCGGGCTGATCGATGTTAAGATCACCTGGGGGATGATGATCCACACGGCCGCGGCGGCCGGCTACCTGCTGCGGCCCGATACCTGGTGGCTGGTGCTGCCGGCCGCCGCAAGCATCACGCTGTTGTGTTCCTCCTTTTACCTCGTGGGCCGGGCGCTGGAGGGGATGGTGCACCCCCGGCTGCGGGCCCGGTAGGCGGCGATGAAAAACGGAAATCTGCTGGAGGTGGAAAATCTTTCGGTGCGGTACGCCGTGCGGAACGGCGGGATTTCGGCCGTCGACGGCGCGACGTTCGCCCTCGGGAGGGGCGAGGTGCTCGGGCTGGTCGGGGAATCCGGCTGCGGGAAAACCACCCTCGCGATGAGCATCCTGAAACTGCTCCCCCCCAACGGGCGCATCCACGCGGGGAAAATCCTCCTCGACGGGACCGACCTTGTGCCGCTCTCGGAGGAGGACATGCGCCCGTTCCGCTGGCGGCGGCTGTCGGTGATCTTTCAGGGCGCGATGAACTCCCTGCATCCGGTATACAAGGTGGCCGACCAGATCGGCGAGGCGCTCACCGCTCACGACCCGACGCTCTCCCGCCCGCAAGCCCGCTCCCGCACGGCCGAACTGTTCGGCTTGGTCGGATTGGATGAAGCCCTGATGGACCGTTACCCGCACGAGTACAGCGGGGGAATGCGCCAGCGAGCGGTGATCGCGCTGGCCCTGGCCTGCGACCCCGCGCTTCTGATCGCCGACGAGCCGACCACCGCGCTCGACGTCATCCTCCAGGATTCCGTTCTGCGCGAGATGCAATCCCTCCAACAACGGTTGGGGATGAGCATGATCTACATCTCCCACGACATCGCCGTGCTGGCCGAGATCAGCCGGCGCATCGCGGTGATGTACGCCGGGCGCCTGGTCGAACTCGGGAATACGGAGGAGGTTTTCGACCGGCCCCTGCACCCGTACACCCGCGCCCTGTTCGCCAGCATCCCCCGCCTGCTCGGCCCCAAGGTCCGGCTGCCGAGCCTCCCCGGGGAACCGCCGGATCTCTTCGACCCGCCGCGGGGCTGCCGGTTTCACCCGCGCTGCGATCGCTCGCTGAAAAAGTGCTCCGAACGCGATCCGCAGTGGAAGGATTTCGGCGCAGGGCATTACGCCGCCTGCTGGAATCCAATGGGGGACGGACGATGAGCGATGCGCCAAGCGGCGGAGTGCTGCTGCAAGCCCGTGGGTTGACGAAACGATTCCCCGTCGCCCGCGGTCTGTTATCCCGCGCCCGATCCCACGTGCATGCGGTGGACGGCATCTCCTTCGACATCCGCCGAGGGGAAATCCTCGGCCTGGTCGGCGAATCCGGCTGCGGGAAAACCACCACCGCACGGCTGCTCCTGCGCCTGTTGGAACCCACATCCGGGAACATCCTGATGCACCGTCCCGGCGGCGGCCCGCCGGTCGATATCGCCGCTCTCAAGGGCGGCGCGGCGATGAAAGCCTTCCGCTCGCAGGTGCAGATCGTCTTCCAGGATCCGTACGAATCACTCGACCCGCGGATGAACATCCACGACATCGTCGCGGAGCCGCTGGCCATCCATGGGAAGATCCCCGCCCGCGAACGGCGCGCCCGGGTGGCCGACATGCTCCGCACGGTGGGGCTGGGCCCCGCCGAATCGTTCCTGCCGCGCCACCCTCACGAACTGTCCGGAGGACAGCGCCAGCGCGTGGCGATCGCCCGCGCCCTGGCGCTCGGGCCCGAATTGCTGGTGGCCGACGAGCCCACCTCGATGCTCGACGCCTCGATCTGCGCCGGCATCATGAATCTCCTTCTCGATCTCGCCGCGCGGATGAACGTATCCTACCTGTTCATCACCCACCATTTGGCCGTGGCCCGCTATATGAGCGACCGCCTGGCGGTGATGTACCTGGGGAAGATCGTCGAGACCGGGCCGACCGAGGAAATCCTCGCCCGGCCCCTGCATCCCTACACCCGGGCTCTGCTGGCAGCCGTCCCCCGACCCGATCCGCGCGCGCGCCGCGAACGGCCGGAGATCCTCGGCGGCGTGAAGGCCGCCATCGATCCGCCGCCCGTCTGCCGATTCCTCGATCGCTGTCCGATATCCGCCGACGTGTGCCGCACCCGTCCGCATCCTCCGCTGGAAGAAAAAGCGGCCGGCCATTCCGCAGCCTGCCATCTGATATGACGCCTGCCCCGGCCCGGCGGGCGGGGGAAGCACATCCAATGATTCCCCGGGAAGAAAAAGCGCAATCTTTGCCGATAACTTTCCATTCTTCCCGCCGGCATACCGCGCGATGACTTGCCGCGGATTTGCCGAGCGCGAGGGTGCATGGTACACTTTCTGCAAGTGACCCGGCCGGCGATTCAACCGATGGAGGTTCTTATGGTGAACGGCACACCGGTAAATCGCGATTGGGTATACGTCCTCCAGGACGGCACCGTCGTGATTGAATGGGAAGAGGGGACCCTTCAGGATATCCAGACCGGGGATTTTCTCCATCAGGGTGCATTCGGTCATCCGGTGCAAGACAACGAACTGGATCGCCTGCGCCTGACCGGCCGGGTGGAAAAGTACGACAACCGGACGGTTTATCTCCGCGCTCTGCCCGAATTCAAACGCAAGACGATCGACTGATCCCCTCCCTGCAGGCCCATATATGGACGTTGCGAAAGCCATCCGCTCCAAACAGGCCATCCGCTCGTTCCTGCCCCAACCGATCCCGGATCCCGACGTGCAAGCCGTCCTCGAAGCCGGTCGGCGCGCCCAATCCTCAAAAAATTCCCAGCCCTGGCAATTCATCGCCGTGCGGAACCGCGCGACCCTTGAACAACTCTCGCATACCGGCAAGTTCGCCGGGCACCTGGCCGGCGCCGCGCTGGGCGTGGTCATCGCCATGCCGGATCCGTCGCGGAAGGTGACGATCGCCTTCGATGCCGGGCAGGCCGCGGCCTACATGCAGCTCGCCGCCTGGGAACGCCGTATCGGATCCTGTCTGGCCAGCCTGTACGATGTCGAAGCGGTTCGGCGGATCCTCGCCGTTCCCAACGAGTGGCACCCGTATATCGCCATCTCCTTCGGGTATTTCGATCCCGCCAGCCAGCCTCCCTCAGGCGTCCGGCACCCGGGACGGAAGCCGCTGGAGGATATCCTTCACTGGGAAAGCTGGTAGACGGATATCCCCGCCGGATCATACGCCATCCAGCAGATACGAAATAGGTTAAAAGCCAACCGGACGGCTTCCGCCGTCCGGTTGTTCCTGCCGTCTTCCGACGAGCTTAGGATTTGCCGAAATAGGCCATGGCTTCGGGATCGTTCAACAGGATCAGATTGACAATCCCGATGACGCAGGAAGGCAGGTTCCCCAACAAGATGGTGACGATCTCCAGGATCGCGATCGTCTGGATGGTCTGGTGAGTCACCGGTTCCTGGCCGGATCCGACCAGCCGGATCCCGTAGATTAACTCGAATACTCCCAGGGCCATCGGCAGCACACCCACCGGCGCGCAACAGATCAGCACGACGGACAGCGCGAAGCCGACCATAAAACCCAGTCCGAGAATGATATTGGTGGCGCCGCTGATGATGGCCAGAATACCGATTATTTGGACCTTTTGCGGTTTCGATGAAGGGGGTGGTGCAACGGGTGCTTCCATGGACATGCCTCCTTAGTGGGAATTCCCTTAAGAATTGGACCGGATATCGGCGAAAAAGTTACGGATTATGCCGTACCTCTACCTACGGAAAATGCCCCCGCTCGTTACACCTGCGGCGGAAGGTCGGCGGGCAACGGTTTTCCCGCGGCCAGCCGCCGGGCCTGTCCCGCCGCATGAAAGGCCGACGCCGCCGCGAAGGCGGAGGTGAAGCATATGCCTATTCCACAGAGTGCGATTCCGGAAGCCGCCAGCAATCCAAACCCCAGCCAGGACAGCGCCGTGAACCCATAGGCGGCCGGAGCAGACCGGACTACGGCGACAGCTCCGCGGATTCCGACAGCGCGGCGGAATGAACCATCCTCGGCCAACCGCCCGATCCCCGCGACCGCCCAAACGCCGCAAGCCGCGCCAAGCGCCAGGAAAGCTATTTCGTACCCCCACCATAATACATCCACGGCCACGGTATCCGCCGCAGCGACGGAGAGCAAGGCATCGGCGATGACGCCCACTCCCAGCCAGAGGAAAACCGGCAGCGAGCACGCAAGAAACAACCCGCAAACCGCCAGGCCGTCCCCCGCGTGCCGGCGGAAATGAACGTCGGGCAGCTTTCGATCGCTTCCGCGGATAACGTTGCGGCAAACTTCCAACGCCCAACCCTTCGCCAGGAACGCCCCCAGGACCGGGATCAATAAACAGACGGCGACGCGGAACACCTTCCGGAACCATTGCGCGTCCTGGAATAGAAAGGTCAGGGCAAGGCCAAACCGCATATCATCCTCTCTCGGTTTTTTCTCCGCGCACTAAAAACCGAATAGGTTTCTCAACCGCCCGTCACGGCACGCAGCTCCAGATCCTGCAAATATCCGAATATGACGAAATAGGCGTATTCCGGCATTTCGGGGCTGAGTTCCTCCAATTCGCCGAATTGAAAGAAGTCGTAGTATCCATCCGGCAAATCACACCCAAAGGTATCTTCTTGCATGGATTTATATACTATCGATTTTATAAAAATCCCGATTGTCCAGAAGGAAAATGGGAACGCGCCTTCCGAGAATTTCTTTTCGGTCAGGCTTTGCGGATCGTCCGATATCCGCGACCACTCTTCGTCGCTTATCGACAAAGACAATCGATTGTAATATGAAAACAGCATCCCCGCGGTTTGTATGGTGGCGGGGGCCAACAAGGAAAGATAGTTCTGACAAGTTCGCTGTTGCAGCGAACCCGACATCTCCGTCAGAAATTGCCGCCGGGTGATATCGCCGCGGGAAGTCTTCACCGGGCCGTTCATCCAGAAGAAGGAAGAAACCAGGAATACCACAATGGCCGCACATACGAAGACGGTCAACACCCTGCCCATCCACTGCTGGCCCCATCTCCACATCCTTTGCACAACCGCGGGTCTGGTGCGTCGGATGGCGAAACCCAACGCCAGAACGATAGCGATGAATCCAAGCTCCCAGGGATCACGAAACAGACGGACCAACCATAGAAAAAGGGTTATCCCGACGAGAAGAGAAATATCGGCAAGGATGGGCAGGCTGCGCTGAAGGAACGCTTTCATCATCACACCATAAACTGGGCGTTTATGCTTATTGGGAAATCAGTTATTACTGCCTGAAAAGACACGGATCATTATGCCTGAATGCCCGGATTTTCGCAAAGCAGTTTTCCGGAATCCGGATCATGGTTTTTTCTACACTCTCGTAACGGAAATCCCGATTTTTTGTCCTTTTCTTCCGACGCCTTTTAGCCGCGGCTCACCCTGAAGGGAAAGCCGTAAATCGTTACTATCACTTATCTGGCAGGCAACAGACCGGCAAGAACTAAAGGATATGGCGGCCCGGCGCAATCCAACCGGTGAAATCCCCCCGTTCCGGCTTGACAATCCGCAATCAATACCCTATCGTTAGCAGCGGACATCCGGCCTCTATGACTCTCCGATTGCATAAAGTGACCAAACAGGTCGACCGCCTGCGGGAAAACGCCGTCGCGCGGGCCGGCCAGCGTCAATCCAATCTTCCGAAAGTCAGGAAGGCGTTTCAGGCCGCCGCGCAGTGCGGCGACCTCCCCCAAAAAGCCCGGCGCGCCGCGGAAAGCGGCGGGTACGGCGGCGCCATGCCCGCCGCGGGCGAAGACATTTCCTTTGTCAAACCCGTCCCCGCCGTTCCCGACAGGCTTTCGCTCGTGGCGGTTGACGGATCGCAGGTGTATCCGGACCGGCATGCGGCTTCGCTGTTTTACGCGATCAACATCGGGTATTTCCGTCTGCGCACCGATTCCGGGGAAACCGCTGCGGATTCCGAGCCGACCATCGCCTTCGAGGACGAAACCCTGTTTCCGGAAGGAAACCTGATCTCCACGGCGGTTTTGAACGCACGCCGCACCGTGGAGGAAATGGCCACCCTGCAGAAGCAGGCTTGCGCGGAGCGCGCCGCCGGGCCGGATCGCGTCGTTCTGGCCCTGGCGGACGGAAGCCTCGCGCTGCGAGTCGATGAAAAAACCTTTCCCGGCACGGAGCGCGGCATATTGCGCCGAAAATTTTTCTCCGCGATCGATCGTCTGGCGAATGAAAACGTCCCCGTCGCCGGATACATCGCCCGTCCGGGAGGAAATTCGGTCCTTTCCCTCATCGACCTGGCGCTGAAACCGCCATCGGATTCCACTGGCCGCCGACGGGGCGGCCGCTCGCCCTTCCCCGGCCTCGACGACCGGGCCCTGTTCGAACTCCTGCTGGAACCCGGAAACCGGTCCGCCTTGTTCGAGAGCGCCGCTCCCTGGAACAACGACTACCGCTTGCACGATCCCAATCAAAGCGTCCATTTCTTCTACCTCAACGTCGGAAAACGCTATCCGGTGATCGCCCGGGTTGAGATTCCCCATTGGACGGCCCAGGATCCGGGGTTGGTCAACCGGGTGCATGCCGTGCTGGTCGACCAGTGCTCGATCACGCTGAACGACCCGTACCCGTACGCCCTGATCCGCGCCGACGAGGAAGCCTTCGTTTCGGGCGAGGAAAAAAGGCACCTGGAGGAACAAATGGCGGTGGCGCTGATCCGCGGCGGGCTGCAGGTGAACCGCTCGGAGAAGCTTTCGCACAAGGGACGCGCGCGCAAACATTAATCCCTCACCTTCTTCTCCCCGTTTTTAAGCCGCGGCCGGCGGCCGCGGCTTAAAAACGGGGAGGGATGGTCAAGGAGAAAAATCTTCATGGCTGAAAAGAAATCCCCACCCCTTGGACGCGTGCTCTCGGGCGGCGCGACGGAGTACCTGGTCGGTTGCACGGAGGAGCAGGCCGATGCGCTCCGCATCGGGGCGTTCCTGCGGACCGAAGCCGGGGGAACGGACGCGGTCGGGGTGGCGGCCGACATCCGCATCGTCGACGACGCCTTCTCCCGCCAACTGGTGGCAGGCGATGCCAAGCCGGAAATCATCCGCGAGCAGCGCGAGCGCCGCCTGACCCCGCTCGAGGTGCAGGTCCTGCAGGCCGGATACCTGACGAAGGACGGCGGCGCGGTCCACCGGTTGCCGCCGCGTCCGCCCGCCGCGCTGGAAGCGGTTTTTCCGTGCGACGCGGAGCGGGTGCGCGCCTTCCTGCAAGCCGGGGAGGGCGGGTGGTCGTTCACCTTTCTTCCGCTCCTGGTAGCGGCGGGCGCCTCCAACGAAGTGCTGGCGGCATGCGTGCGCGAGGCGGCCGCGGCCCAGCCGACCGATCCGCAGCAGCGCTTCCTGCAGGAAGCCGCCCGCGAACTGACCCGGCTGCTGGCCGAAGACCTGACGCGTCTGTACAGTCTGCTGCCGCAGCTTTCGGGATGACACCAACAGGAGAATCCATGCCCGAAAACGAACTCGACCAAGCCTTGAACCGACCGCCGCTGACGAGCCGACGCCATCCGCTGGTGATCGTCGTCGGCGGTTCGCTCTCGGAAGGGTTGACCGTCAAACT
>JBJYXS010000259.1:0-2142 GCA_046260075.1 Anaerolineales bacterium
CCGCTGGCAGGCAGCAGGATCTCCGGCCAGAGGTCGAGGTTGGCGGTGGGTGTCGACATCCGGCGCCCGCGGCCGGCTCCGCGGATGACGGTTCCGGAGAGGGAGAACGGCCGGCCCAGCATGCCGGCGGCTTCGGCTACTTTCCCTTCGGCAAGCGATCGCCGGATGCGCGAGGAGGTGATCGGTCCGGCGGAATCCGTCATCGGCGGAACGGTGTACAGCGAAAACCCGAGGGCAAGGCTTTTTTCAGTGAGGTAAGCAACGTCGCCCTCGCGTTGATGGCCGAGGGAGAAGGATGGGCCGCACCAGAAGGACCGCATTCCCAGTCTGTCCTTAAGGGTTTTCAGGAACTGCGCAGCGGAGGTGTTGGAGAAGGCCGGATCGAAGGGCTGCAAGACCAGCGCATCGAGCCCAAGCCCGCGCAACAGGTCCAGCCGATCCTCGAGCGTGGTCAGATAATGGAAGGATTCGGATTCTGCGGGCGGCTTCAGCACGGTGCGCGGGTGGGGGAAAAACGTCACCGCCGCGGAGGACGCTCCGTCCTCGCCGGCCGCTTGGATCATCCTTTCCAAGAGGTGGCGGTGTCCGCGATGAAGCCCGTCGAAGGATCCGACCGATACATAGGCTTCCCGGATATTCGCGTGGTCGATCGATTCGAAATACTGCATGGATCGCTACAGGTTGATGAAGACCTTTTTGGGGCGCCAAGTTCCGGCGGCGGTGTCCGCTTCGACGACGGCCAGCAATTCCCCATCCGCCGCAATCGCCCGGGCCCGTCCCGCCGCACCTTCCGGAGCCGGGATTGCGATTCCATTGCGGATCTTCTCGGTCTCCTCGGCCGATAACTTGACCGTCGCCCAGCCTTCAAGGACCGCGCTGGCCGGCATGGCCACTTTCTCCCAGGTGCTTTCGAGGAACCGGCGCTTTAATTCCTCCAGGGGCGTGGCGCGTTCCACCGAAAACGGTCCCAGGCGGATGCGGCGCAGGGATACGAGATGTGCATGCGACCCCATGGCTTGGCCGACGTCGTGTGCGATCGACCGGATGTAGGTCCCGCGCGAGCAGCGGACCCGGACGACCGCGTTCGGACTCTCCCAACGCAGCAGTGACAGATCGTAAATGTTGACCTTGCGCGGGGCCATTTCGACGTGTTCGCCGCGCCGGGCCAGGTCGTAGGCCTTGCGACCGCCGACTTTAATCGCCGAATAGACCGGGGGGACCTGCAGCCGTTCGCCGACGAACGTGGCTAACTTCGCTTCTAGGGTTTCTTCGCGAAACGTGAACGGCCGTGTGGCGGTCACCCGTCCCGCGGCGTCGTAGGTGGAGGTAGCCGAGCCGAAACGGATTGTCGCCAGATATTCCTTATCGACTTCCAACAGGTATTCGGCCAGGCGGGTTACCGATCCGAGCAGGATCAGCAGGACGCCCGATGCGTACGGATCCAGAGTCCCCGTATGCCCGACCTTGCGGATCTGCGTTCCGCGACGCACAATGTTCACGATGTCGTGTGAGGTCGGACCGGTGGGTTTGTCGATGACGAGCAATCCTGGCCTCGGCATATCCATCCTCCCTATTGGCGGTAGCCCCCTGAGAATTATATCCTTAGTGATTCTCCGAAGATGCTCCGGCGTCCCCGTTCCGCGCGGCGCGGGCGCCGGCCAGCCATTGTTTGGTCCGCTGAAGGACATCCTCCCGGACATGTTCCATCCCGCCCGGAATGAGCGCGCCCGAAGCGGCTGGATGCCCCCCGCCGCCGAAGGAGATCGCCAGCGGCGTGACGTCGTACCCGGCGACGACCCGCCAGCTGACTTTCACCTTCCCCTTCTCCTGTTCGATGAACATCAGGGCGACCTCGTGTCCCTCGATCGAGGAGAGAATATTGACCAAATCCGCGTCATCCCGGCCGGGATACCCGGCGGCCGCCCGGTCGGCAAGCGTAAGCCAAGTCCACACCAATCCGCCGTCGCGCTCCAGCCGGGAAAGCCCGGATCCCCAATAGCGGGCGGCCGCGAACGAGCGCCGGTGCATGCTGCGCTCGATGGTTTCCGGAAGCGATCCTCCGGCGCGGATCAGGGCGGCCGCGGTCTCTAAGGTGTGGATTCCCGTGTTGGGCGTCCGGAAGCCGAGCGTGTCGGTGACCAC
>JBJYXS010000260.1:0-2854 GCA_046260075.1 Anaerolineales bacterium
CGGTCTTCTTCCTCGCCGGAATCTCCATCTCCATCGCGTAGGGCCGGAATCCGATCGCTTGGTAAAAGGCGATCGCCGTGCGGTTGTCCTGCAACACGCCCACGGTGATCCGCTTGTCGGCCGGCCAGATTTCCTCCAAGAGGATCCGCATGACTTCCCGCCCCACGCCCTGCCGCCGGCACCGGCGGTCCACATAGATCTGCCGCAGGTAGATGGTGTCGGTATGCTCGGTGCGGTCCGTATACAGAACGTATGCCACGGTCCGGCCGTCCAGTTCGAACAACACCGCCCGGTATTCGCCCGTCAGGAAGCCCCGCATCCGCTTCTCCAGCCAGGAGTCGGATCGGAACCGGTTGCGGTGCCCTTCCTCATCCACCAGCAGGCGGTTCATCCGGGCCAGCAGCGGGACGTCTTTCAGCATCGCAAAACGGTGTTTCATGATCCGCCCTTTCCATCTTCGGATGTCAGCAGGCCGCCGGCCCATTCCACCCGCCGCACGGGAACCTCCTCGCCCAGCGTCCGCCGGATGAAACGCGCCAGCGAATCCGCATCGCCGCTGGTGCAGGCCCAAAGGCTTCCGCCGCCGTCCGTCTTCAGCAGATTCCGCTTGCGCAGCAGTTGTTCCGTCTGCCGCGCGACCGCCGGCGAGGGGTCGACGATCCGCACGTCCGGCCCGATGACGTTTTGCAGCGCCCCGGCCGCCAGCGGAAAGTGCGTGCAACCCAGCACCAACTCGTCGATGCCTTCCTTTAATAGCGGCGCCAGCCGCGCGCGCAACATGGCTTCCAGATCGGGACCCTCCGTCTCCCCCCCTTCGATCCGTTCCACCAGCCCGGGCACGGTGCGGGTGATAACCTTCACCCCGCGTCCGTACCGGCTGACCACGCCGGCGAACAGCTCCCCCTGGAAGGTGGCCTCGGTGGCGATCACGCCGATCACCCCCTTGCGGGTTTCCTCCGCCGCCGGCTTTACCGCCGGTTCCATGCCCACGAAGGGAACCTCCGGATGCGCTTCGCGCAGCGGCTGCAGCGCGGCCGATGAGATCGTGTTGCAGGCCACGACGATCAGTTTGCATCCCGCCGCCAGCAGAAAATCGGCGATCCCGAAGCCCAGCCGGCGGACTTCCGCCAGCGGCCGCCGGCCGAAGGGCGCGTGCGCCTGATCCGCCACGAACAGGAAATCCTCCCGCGGCAGCCGCGCCCTCAGCTCGCGCAGCACCGTCAGCCCGCCCACGCCCGAATCAAACACGCCGATGGGAGCTCTGTCCATGGGTGGAATTATACTCGTTGAGAAACAGGAATAGACAGGATTGACGGGATGTACAGGATTGTAAATGACGGAAAAGAGAATAAAAAAGCAGAGGAACAGGAGAGATGGGTGTAAAAACACAATCGTCCTGTCAATCGTGTAAATCCTGTCTACTCTCTGTTGCCTTTCCATTATGAAAAAAAACGCGGCCTGACGGCCGCGTCTTGTTACCGTATGTTGAACCGATAGCCTATCCGCCTTCGCTCTTTTCCTGCAGCCGCGCGCGCTTTCCCTTCAATCCGCGCAGAAAATACAGCTGCGCCCGGCGGACTTTCGCGTTCTTGCGCACCACGACTTTATCCAGCCGGGGCGAGCGCAGCGCGAAGGTGCGTTCCACGCCGACCCCGTGGGATGCGATCCGCCGCACGGTGAACGAGGCTTGGTTCCCGCCCTTGCGCAGCCGGATGATCGTTCCGCGGAATTCCTGGATCCGTTCCTTCTCGCCTTCCCGGATCTTCACGTGGACGCTGACGGTGTCGCCGGCGTTGAGATCCGGAATGTTCTTATTGGTCGGGGCTTCCACGACCTTCATTTTTTCGTCGCTCATTTCTTTATCCCTGCAGAAAAACAGCAATTTGCCGCCAGCGGATTCCTGGACGGCGGGCGGATTATACCACATGCCGCCTGCCGGCCTGTCAAGACCCCTTCGGCCGGCTGAAATACCGGGGATTCCGCAAAGAGGGACCGGTTGTAATCCGGGGTTCCGCAAGAGCGGCCGCCGCAGGCCGTTTTTCCGCTTTTTTCCGCGGAATTCCCCTTGGCCGGAAGCGAATGTATAATGCACGGAATGTTCACCCGGATTCTGGATACCATCGACAGGCTGGTAAACCGGTTCCTGCTGTGGCTGGGCGTGCGTTCGCAACGGCAGCCCTCCCCTCCCCGGCGGCCGGCAGCCAAACGCCGCAGGAGCGCCACGATACTCTACATCCTCCTGGCGGGTTCGCTGTGCATGGTGGCGGCGTGCTGCCTGCTCTACCTGGGCGTGCGGACCATCGCGCCGGTCGCCCCGCCGGATATGGGGCCCACGCTTACCGCCACGCCGTTCCTTCCCGCCCGGATGACGCTCACGCCCTTCGTCCCGGAAGCCGGTATCTCCTCCGACGGCGACGCCACCCCCGGAGTGCTGCCGCTGATGACGCCTACGCCGTCGCTGGCCAACGTCCCCTGGGCGCCCTACGCCGGCCCGATCTACCCGGCCCTCACCGAAATCCCGCCGCCGGAAGAGGAATTCGACGACAACGACGACGTCATGAACATCGCCCTGTTGGGAAGCGATCAACGCCCTTACGGCGGCGGCTTCCGGACCGATACGATCATCATCCTCATGCTCAACAAGGCCTCCAAGAAGGCCTCGATGGTTTCCTTCCCGCGCGACCTGTACGTGTACATCCCCGCCTACGGGATGGACCGGATCAACGGCGCCTTCCCCCAAGGCTACTCCATCAACTATTCCGGCGGGGGGTTCGGCCTGTTCCAGGACACGATGAAATACAACTTCGGCCTGACGGTCCATCATTATGCGATGATGAATTTCTGGGGCTTTCAG
>JBJYXS010000261.1:0-4597 GCA_046260075.1 Anaerolineales bacterium
GCCCCAGAGACCGATGGACTGCCAATCCCCGCCGTCCTCGCTGATATATATTCCGGTGTCAAGACCCGCATACAGCCTTCCCGGTATATGCGGATCGGTGCCAAGGCAAATAATATAGGGGTTTTCAGGAAACCCCTCGTTGAACACGTCCCACGTATCTCCTCCATCCACGCTCTTTAATATTGTTATTGTGTCTGCTAGCGCATAGAGAGTCGTCGGCGTTATGGGATCGATCACCATCGAATAGATGTTCCCAAAATACTCGAAGAGATGATCCCAATGCAAGCCTCCGTCCATGCTCTTAAATATTCCCCAACCATAGTCACTGGTGTAGAGTGTATCGGGCGTTACGGGATCGACAACGAGGATTCGGGCCAGAAATATATCGCCATCCGGCAAACCGGCATTGATAGGGCTCCACGTTGCTCCGCCGTCAACCGTCTTATATAACCCGTCCCCTGTCGGCGTATAGAGTGTTTTCGGATATAAGGGATCGATGGCCAGCTGGAACACGGAGGGTTTCAGGAAACCGTTGTTGACGGGACGCCAATCCGTTCCGCCGTTCGTGCTCTTGTATATGCCGAGATCAGTGGTTCCCCTCATCCATACAGCATATACAGTGGATGGATTTTCCGGATCGATCACAATCGATGTGACACGATCTCCCGGCACACCGGTTGCCACTGCGTTCCACAACGTTCCACCGTCGATGCTGGCAAACATTCCCATGCCACCCGTTCCCGCGTACAAGGTGGTTGGCGTCTTCGGATCGACGGCCAGGGATTCGATCGTGCACATCGCCAGTCCGTTGTTTACAGTGAACCAATTTCCGGCGCTGTCGGTCGATTTATAGATGTTATATATTGACGATATGTACAATACGGATGGATTCTCAGGATCAACAACAAGATCCCTGATCTGTGATTGATCCGGCCTGTCTCCGAGTCTTTGCCACGTGCTGCCGCCGTTCGAACTTCGATAGATGCCGTCTTCCAGTAAAGCCGTGATAATGGAATCCGGTGAACCATGGGAGACCTCCAAGTCGTATATGGGGACGCCATCCGGCAGGCCGGTTGATGCAGGGTGCCAGCTTTCCCCGCCGTCCGTGCTCGTAAACATACCACCTCGCCCCGAAACGGCATGGAGGATGGATGGCGTTTGCGGATCTACGGCGATATACGATATGGACGAGTGTTCCGGAAGCCCCGCTCCGGCATCTTCCCAATTCATGCCGCCATCCGTGCTTCTACACACTCCGTGCAAAAAGCTGTATGCATACAGGATCTTAGGATTAAATGGATCAACGACGAGTTTGGAATACGGCCTACAGTCCTGTTCGCGGGCGGGGGTTTCGGTCCAGCTTCCGCCGCCGTCGGCGCTTTTGTACACACCGTCGTTTATCGCTGCGTACAGGTTCTGCGAATTCACCGGATCGACCGCGAGATCCTTGATGACACGTTTCGTCGGAAGTCCGGAATCGGCTGCGCCCCAATGACTGCCGCCGTCCGTGCTCTTATATATTCTTCCATTATCGAAATTTCCCTGGAACGCCACATAGACGGTCGACGGGGAATGCGAATCCAGCACAAGAGCAACCACATCACCGGTATAGGTTATCCCGATGGTGCCCGCCGTCCAGTGTTCGCCGCCGTCATCCGTTCGGAATACACCGTTGTGCGCACCAGCCGCATACAAAATTAATGGGTGTTCCGGATAGATCGCCAATTTAGATATTATTCCCCCTCCCCAAGGACCGTTCGTCGTCCACGGGTACATCTCGCCTATTTCTTTCTGCTCCGGGGAAAGCCAAGCAGTGAAGGTGGGAATGAAAGACCGGCGGGGAGTATTTATCAAAGCCGCCGAGGGCGTCGCCGCCTGCGCCGAGGCAGTCTGCGCGGCCGGCGACGTACCGGCTGAAGGCCGGCAGGCGACCAGGGCGGGAAGCGGGAGGGAGAGAACGCATGTGATCAGGATGGTCCGCCGTTTATTCGAATGGGTATTCAATAATAAGCGATTCACCAATATCCTCCGATAGGCATCCCTCTGACGACCGGTTCGGCAGCAACGGCTGCGCCGATGAATTTGTTGCCGTCCCAACCTCCTCGCCCCCAACCCCTCTCCCCCTTCCCGTAATACGGGAAGGGGGAGAGGGGAGCCGGAGCCCCGGAGCGTTACCGGGGCGACGGCGGGGTGAGGGGGTTAGGACAGCACCGCTCTCTCCAGCACCAAGGAGAACCAAGAATACGGCAGCAGCCGCCGCAAAATGGAGAGCATGCGCGCGTCGACGCCGGCGACGTAACGCAGCCGCCGCCCGCCATCGGTCGCCGCCCGGTAGATGACCCGCGCTACGGCCGAGGGTTCGGAACCGCTCATCCCGGCGGCGCCGCCGACATTGGGCCGGGCCCGTTTGAGGATCCCGCGGTAATCGTCCGCCAGCGGCCCTTCCCCGGCCTTGTCCATCGAGCGGTCGTAGAAATCGGTCTTGATCACGCCCGGTTCGACGATCTTCACCCGGACGCCCAGGGCAGCCAGTTCATAGGACAGCGACTCGGAGAATCCCTCCACCGCCCACTTGGTGGCGTTGTAGATCGAATACAACGGGAAGCCGATCCGGCCGCCCATCGAGGCGACGTTGATCAGCACGCCGTCCTTTTGCTTGCGAAAATGCGGCAACACCTCGCGGGTGACGGCCATCAGGCCGAAGATGTTGGTTTCGAACTGGCGCGCCGCCTGCTCTTTCGTAACCGCCTCGAACAGGCCGTACATCGCATATCCGGCGTTGTTTACCAGCACATCGATCCGGCCGTATTTCTTATCGGCGTACTCGACGGCGGTGCGGATGGATTTTTCATCCATCACGTCCAGGTGGACCAAATCCGGCAGGCCCTTTTCGTGCAGCGGCGTGCGGCGCTTATCGGGATTGCGCATCGTCGCCACGACGTTCCATTTGCGCTCGTGGAAATACAAGGCGGTTTCCATTCCGATCCCGCTCGAAGCGCCGGTGATCAGGACGGTTTTCGTCTGTCGGCTCATAGATTCTCCGAAGGTGAATTTTCCAGAAGGATCGCACGGCGGAAAGGCCGGCCGCGGAGAGCACATTTTACCCTTGAAGGGAATTCCATCATCCCCGCTCATCCGTGCGGGGTTCCCGTTTTTTCGCCGAATCGGCCGGCAAAGGCCGGGACGCGGCGATCATCATGACGTTCGATGCGGCCAGGCCCTCCGGCGACGGTTCGTAGTCGAGGATCCCGGCCCGGCCGCCGATAGGAAAAGCTTTGCCGGACCCGTTACTTCTTATGTTTCATCATTACCAGGTTGCCGTCCGCGAAGAAAACCAACACTTTGTCTTCCGGCGTATAGAAAAACCACTGTTCGACGCTGTCGCCGCCCTCGTAATCCTTGACATTTGGAATGACCGTTATCTTCCGGTTTTCATCAAATTGAAAATGGGTATGGCCGTTTTCGTCCGTCCGCACGGCGGAAAGTCCCTTCCCTTCCAGGTCCTCGGCGATTTCGGCGATCTTCTTTGCGTCGGATTCATTATTCCCCAACTCTTCGCCGCCGGAAAGGTATTTCCAATCGCAGCAGCAAATGCACAAATGCCATTCCCCCCGGATTTCTTCGCTGCCCCCGGATCGCCGCCCGCTTTTTATCAATCTCCGCTCGGGAACGACGGGATCCTTGACGGCGTTTTGCCGGTGCCCGCCGAATTCGAACGCCAAGGACGACCCGGCGGCCTTGCGGACGTCCCACGCGGCCTTGCCGTATACCCGCCGGAGAATTAAATCGTAATTGACCATCGCTGTTCCTCCAATGCGCCCTGATTCAGGTCGGTCGTTTTTAGGGTATAGATAGGGGCGACCCAATGGGTCGCCTCTTCGCATTACGCCCCGCTCGGCATCTTCCGCTTGGCCAGTTCGGCGCGGATTTCGGCGTGCCGTTGGCGCGTGATCGGGTAGGCGCGCACCGCCAGGAAGCTAAGCAGCAGAATGATGGCGCTCACCGGGCCGATCAGCACCCTTAGAGCCAATAGAGCCGAAGCCGGCTGCTCGGGATTCGGCAGGTCCGGCGTGGCGTTGATGTACCCGGCCAGGTCGAGCACCCAGCCGGAGACGAACAGCCCCAGCGCCAGGCCCATCTTCTGCAGGAAGACGAAGAAACCGTAGAAGATCCCCTCGCGCCGCCGGCCGGTCTGCAGTTCGTCGAGTTCGATAACGTCCGGCACCATGCTCCACGGAACCAGATACCCCACCGAGATGCCGACCCCGGCCAGCACCGCCATGACGAACGTCGCCGCCACCTGCCCCGGCTGGAGGAAGAACAGCCCCATCAGCGCCGCCGCGAAAAAGAGCGCGCCCAGGTAGTAGACGTTCTGCTTGCCGATCCGCTCGGACACCTTGGCCCAGATCAGCACCCAGACGAACGAGGAAAATTGGATCGCCAGCAACAGGAAGCTGAAGAGCTGTATATCCATCTGGATCCAATCCTTCGTATAGATCTGCAGGTTGTTCTGGGCGAATTGCATCGTCAGCCAGGAGAGCATGTAGATGACGGTGACCAAGATGAAGGCTTTGTTGGTGAAGGCGATCCGCAGCCC
>JBJYXS010000262.1:0-8537 GCA_046260075.1 Anaerolineales bacterium
GGGTTTAGGAGGATCGGCGAGATGTGATTGGCCCACACCAGGCGGAGGTAATCGGCGGGCGCCATCGGTGACGACTCGTCCACGCCGTTTTCCCTTTCTTCGGAAAGATATTCCGAATTTATGTAGTCCCATTTGAGATTGAAATAATCCTGGTTGTGCCACCACATGCGCATCCCCGTGAAGCTGACGTAGTCCTCGCCGAGGATCGGGGCGACTTTGCCGTCGTTCTGACTCCCGACCACGACGACGGCGGCGCGGCGGATCTCGGACGTGGGATTCTCGTTGAAATCCAGCGCGTTCGGATAATGGCGCAGCGACCACCAATAGGGATAGCGGACGTAATTATCGTAGGCCACCACCAGGTCGGTGCCGCCGGTGGTCAGTTGGGACAGGCGTTCGATCTCCCGAAGCGCGATGTTGGGCCCCGGCGCTCCGTGGGCATAAGCCATGTATTCATTGGGATAGTCGTAATTAATGTAGGTGGCGAAATACGCGGTGCGGGCGGTGAGGACGGCCAGAAGAATGCAGACGCCCAGGGTGACGGTCCGCACGGCCTGCACGGCGTTCCGCGGGATGTCGATCGCCCAGGCCGATACCCGCTCCGCCCACGGCACGGGTGTCAGGGTGTTGCCGAACCAACCCGCGATCCGGGAAGGTATGCCGACGATCCAGCCCAGCGGGCGGAGTATGATCCGGACGGCCCCGGTTTCCAACAGGTATCCGCCCGCCCAGGCGGCGGCCAGGATCATCGGCGCGGCGATCAGCATCGTTTGCTGGGGCATCTTCTCGCCGGCGTAGGAAAAGATGGCAAAACTGAACAAGGCCCAGTACAGGATCAGCGCGACGGTCGGAACGGACCGGCCGTCGCCGTTTTCCGCCGCCGCAGGCGGCTGGAACGGCTTCTCCGGGTCGGCGGAAAAGAGCCTTCGCCGGATAGCTACACAAAACGCGCCAAGTGCGCCGAGCGCCGGCAGATATTCGTAGATCGGAATCTGGATCAGCAGGTAGTAGAACCACGGCTGGCTGGCGCGTTCCTCTCCGTGCTGCACGATCCAGTAGCCGAGGTAGCGCACCAATCCATCGAAGAATCCGCCGGGGGCGGTCAGGACGGTGGTGAAGAAGAACGCGAAAATCCCGAAGAAGATCAATGCCAGCATCGGCCATTGCCGCCGGTTCCACAACAGTCCGATGATGATCGCGGCGGCGGTCGGGATGAGGATGTACAGTGATGCGTCGATCAGCATATCCAAATAGCCGACGTCAGGGTCGAGCAGCATCCGGAGACTCGATGCGCCGGAGAAATTTAGAGTGATC
The DNA here is from genome assembly GCA_046260075.1 of Anaerolineales bacterium. GTDB lineage: Bacteria > Chloroflexota > Anaerolineae > Anaerolineales > RBG-16-64-43 > JAFGKK01. The sequence continues at coordinate 1,315 of JBJYXS010000262.1, forward strand.
GGCGCCGGGGCGTTGAACAGCCGGCCAATGCTGACCATCCAAACGGCGCCGGTGAGCGGCAGGACCAATGTTCCAAGCAGGATGATCAGGTCGAAGGTGCGTTCCTTGCGGATAATCGCTCCCGCTGCCTGCCATATCAGCCAGATTCCGAAGGCGAGGATGCCCAGGCCGACCGCCGTCACCACCGCGCCCGGCAGGACGGAAGCGGCGGGATTTTCTTCGGCGAAAGCCGCCCATAGCATGAATGCCCCGACGCCCAGAGAGACCGCCGCCATCAGGAGGGAAACCAAAAATTGTAGTTTGACGACCACCTTCAAGCCGGCATTCCGGAAGATCAGCACCAGGAGGTATATGACCAGGAAGATCATCTGCCCGCCGGCGAAGATGAACCCCGTGGCTTTATCGGTGAAGTGCAGCGCGTTTACGACGGTGAAGAGAATCAATACGCCGGATTCCCCGCGCTCGAGGTAGCGCAGGATCGCATAGATCGTCAGCAGCACCCAAATCACAATGAAGGCTTCATTGCGCTGGTAACGCCCGTAATAGAGCATGTAGGGCGAAATCAGGAACAGCAGCCCGGCGATCAGCGCCCCGGCGCGGCCGAGGTAGCGGCGGAACAGGAACAGGGCGATCCCGACTGTGGCGATGCTGAAGAGCGCGGCCGGCAATCTGGCCGTGAAGTCGTTGTCGCCGAAGGTGATGAACGAGAGCGCGATCAGATGCATCTGCAGCGGACCGTGGGTCATGGGGTCGAAATGATATTGCGTTCCCTGCGAAAGTTCGTAGGCGGGGACGAAATGGTTGACTTCGTCGTGGCTGACGGCCCGGTCGCCCAAGCCGTACAACCGGGTGATCACGGCCAACGCCAGCATCATCACCGCCAGCAGGTTTTCGATGTTGCCGGGGAGAATGTCCGAGAGCTTGCGGTTCAGATTCCGCCGGACGGCGGGGGCGGCTTCGTTGTTTGCGGCGGGTTCGTCGGTCATAAACCATACTCCGTAAAAGTACTCGGAAATGCGGAATTTCGACCAATTGTATCTTAAACCGATGTGTCGACCTTAGGGATCGATTAATCCGTTTTCGCCGGAATTCGATTCCGCGGGCAGCGGACGGAATCGAAGGCGCATTAATTGCCGGCGCGATGAAGAGACGACGTCGTCCTTCGCCGCATCGCGGATCACGTTCGTTGTGCGGACGATACGATGGATAAAGCGCACGCGGATGGGATACCCATCCGCGTGTTGGAACGCATAGCGCCGGAAGCGGGAGGACGAGCCGGGGGTTATCCGTTCTTTTTCAGGAACTCCCGCATAAATCCGGCGAGTGCTTCGACGGCCGAGATCGGCTGCGCATTATAGAGCGAAGCCCGCAAACCGCCGACCGAGCGGTGGCCCTTGAGTTCCAACAGGCCTTCCGCGGCCGCTTCCTTGACGAACTGCTTCTCCAGATCCTCGGTGGGAAGCCGGAAGGTGATGTTCATCCGCGAGCGGCTGTCCTTTTGGGCATGGCCTTTGAAGAACCCGCCGGCGGCGTCGATCACCGCGTAAATCACGTCCGCCTTGGCTTGGTTGCGTTTGGCGATTTCGGCCAGTCCGCCGGTTTCGATCAGCCATCGGGCGATCAACCCGACGATGTAGATCGCAAAGCAGGGCGGTGTGTTGTACAGTGATTTTTTCTCCGCCAGCAATTTGTAATCCAGAATCGACACCAGGCCGTCCGGTACGCGTTCGAGCAGGTCTTGGCGCAGGATCACCACCGTGACGCCCGCCGGCCCGGCGTTCTTCTGGGCGCCGGCGTACAGCAAGCCGTATTTGGAGATATCCAGCGGCCGGCTCACGAAATCGGAAGACGCATCGCACACCAACGGCACGCCGGGCGGCGGGACCGGTTCGGTCTGCCACTCCACGCCCTGGATGGTTTCGTTGGAGGTGAAATACAGGTAGGCCGCCTTCGGATCCAGCGTCAGCTCGTCCTGGGCGGGAATGCGGTTGAAGTTGCTGCCTTCCGTGGTGGCGGCGAGATTGACCGGTCCGCTCTTCCGGGCTTCCTTGATCGCGGCGCTCGACCACTTGCCGGTGAGCACGGCGTCGATCGGCGTTCCCGCGGGGCGCAGGTTGAGCGGGATCATGCCGAACTGCAGGTTGGCGCCGCCCTGCAGGAACATCACTTTATAGTCGGCGGGAATGCCGTAGAGCGTCCGCAGATCGGCCTCTGCCCGGTTGATGATGTCCTCGAAGACGGCCGAACGGTGGCTCATCTCGAGGACCGACATTCCGCTTCCGGCGTAATTCAGCAATTCGGCCTGCGCTTTTTCCAAAACCGACAGCGGCAGCACGGCCGGTCCGGCGGCGAAATTGCACACTCGTTTCGTTTTTTCGTCGGTGTATACGGTCATGTTATCTCTCTCCTTGCGTCCGGCGCATGGGATAAAAAATACTCCTCCGTCCGAAGGGACGAGAGGAGCCTCCCGTGGTGCCACCCTACTTGAAGGCCCGCCGTCCACCGTGTGACCGGCCGGCCTCGCTCGTTGGGGCGCGTCGCCGCGCCTTCTGCTGAGATAACGGTCGCAGGTCCGTTCCAAGTTACTCGGGATGACCCTTTGGCTTGGAAAACTCGGAGGGGCTTGCCGCTACCGCGCCGGGATCGGACTTCCACCGGGATGATATCCCGTCCGATTCTCTGTGCCCCGCTTGAAAGCAGACTTTCCTCGTCGATGTTTTTTTGGATATGAGATTGTGATATTTATAACATTGTCCGGCCGCCGAGTCAATCCCCTGGAAAGGAACCGGCAGATGCTAGGCGTCGGTCATGGGGCGAACCGATTCCGGGGCTTGCGGTCCGGTAGTGGCAGCGGAGCACTGCCATTCGCTGGCGCCGTCACTTCTGCCGGTGCGTCACGTAGATGTCCGCCTCGATCATCTGCCCGTCGGCGGTGAAGAAGTGGTGGACGAAGTACGCCGTCCGGCCGTCCCCGGTCAGGGTGGGTTCGCCGGCGAAGCTCGAGAAGATCTCGCGGCAATCCCCCCACGAGGAATCTTCACGCCGCAGGCATTGGAACACGGCCGGGCCGGGCTTGCCGCGCCGGCTGGTTGACGAGAACCACAGCTCGCTCCCGTCCTCGGTGACGAAGGGCTGGTTCTCGTCGCCGTCCGTGTTCACCTCCGGACCGAGATTCACCGGTTCTCCCCAGCCGTCGGGCGTGGCATCCGCTTTCCAGAGGTCGAACCCGCCCAATCCCCCTGCCATCCGGGATGCGAAGTAGATCTCGCGGTACCCGTTGGTGATGTGCAGTTCCCCGACCTCGCAGGTTTCGTTCATCCACGTTCCGGCATGGGTCACGCCGGTCCAAATGCTGATCGAAAACGTGGCGTAGTACCAATCGATCTCCCGCCAGTTGCCGGCGCGGACGGAACAGAAGTACATCCGGTCGCCGCGGACGAAGATGCAGCCGTCGAGGGAATCCGTTCCCGGATTCGTCAGTACGACCCGCTCGGGTTCGGACCAGCTCCCGCCGGCCCGGCGGCTGACCCAGATTCCGGTCACGCCGTCGATCAACTGCTTCTCGGCGGGGAGGTTGACATCGGAAATGAAGGTGAAGTAGAGGGTGTTCCCGTCCGGCGTGACGAACGGGCTGTCTTCGCCGCCGGCGGTGTTCACCGGCCCCTCGAGCGGGACCGGTTTGCTCCAGCCGGACACCGCCTCCGGCGGCCAGGGATCCGTCTCCGGGGAACCTTTGGGATTCCCGGGGGGGATCGACTCCAGGCGGGTTTTCGGGTCGGGTTCGGGCGTTTCAGTGGCGGCGGTAAGCGTCTGCGTTCCGCAGGCAAGGGAAAGCAACAGGCATGCCGCGATCGCCGCCGGACCGCAGCGGGAGGGCTTCATTTCTTCGGGGGGGAATCCATCTTCCGCCATTGATAGGTCGGATGCTTGGTCTGATCGTCGGTGGAGCGGATTTCCATCATCTCGCCGGTGGCGGTGAAGACGGTGCGCTCGCAGATGTTGGACACCCGGTCGGAGAACCGTTCGAGGTTGTGGGCCACCCACAGGAGATGCGTGGCGTGGTCGATCGATTCGGGATCGGCGATCATCTGGCGGACCAGTTCCCGGTAGACCATGTTGTACAGTTTGTCCACTTCGTCGTCGCCGGCGGGAATGGTTTTTGCGGCTTCGACGTCGCCGGCGATGAAGGCTTCCAGCGAACTGCGCAGCATTTTATTCCCGTGGGCCACCATTTCGTCGAAAAGATCCAGCAGGTCGGGGGGCAGCGGCTTCGGCCCGAGCATGGTGATGATGTGTCCGATTCCCTTGATGTAATCCCCCATCCGTTCCAGCTCGGTGATCACTTCCAGGATCGCCGCCAGGATGCGCAGGTCGCGGGCCATCGGCTGCTGGGTGGCGATCAGGGTCAGGCAGTCTTCTTCGATCGCGAAGCGTTTTCTATTGATGATTTCGTCGTGGGCTTCCAACCGGCGCGCCGCGGCCAGATCCCGCCGGCGGAGCGCTACGATCACCTCCATCAGCGATTGATCGACGGAGGATCCCAGCTCCAGGATCTCGTCCTGCAAACGGTGCAATTGCTGTTCGAAGAGGTTGCGGGTCATATGGTTCTCTCCTTTATACCATATCCGATTCGGGACGGAGATCTGGGCGGATTATACGGCAGGCCGATGAATTCGACATCCGCGCGCGCCGGGCACCGCCCGGCCAGAACCGGCCGCCCTTCCGGTGATGCGATGCGGACGGTTAGGCCATTTTTCCCCGTCCGTTCCGCTCCAACAGGTACGGCAACTCCGTCATCATGTCGTCGCGCAGCTTCCGGAACGCCGCCAGTTTTTCCGCTTCCGTGCCCTGCATGCGCCCCGGATCCGGATACCCATGGTGCAGGCGCTGTCCGGGACCGAGCCACAGCGGACATTCCTGTTCGGACGGATCGCACAAGGTGATGATCAGATCGAACGGCTTGCCCTCGAAGGCACGGGCGGATTTCGGCTTTCCATGGAAGGGGATGCCGGATTCCGCCAACACCTTCGACACCATAGGGTGAACGGCGGCGGCCGGTTGCATTCCGGCGCTGTACGCCTGCCAACCCCGCGACGGGCTGGCGTTGATGATCGCCTCCGCGATTTGCGAGCGGCAGGCATTTTCGGTGCACAGGAAGAGCACGCGGCCTTTCTTCACGTTTCCTACTCCTATTAATCTCCGCCGCTGGTGGAAAATTCCATCACTTCGCCGGTGGCGGTGAAGATGGTCCGTTCGCAGATATTGGTCACGCGGTCCGCAAGCCGTTCCAAATTGTGCGCCACCCACAACAAGCGCGTGGCGCGGTCGAAATCCTCCGGATGAAGATTGATCCATTCCAGGAGCGCGGCGTGGATGTCGGCATACAGCCGGTCCACCGCGTCGTCGTCCGCGGGAATGGCCCGCGCGGCGCGATCGTCGCCGGCCTGGAAGGCGTCCAGCGCGCGTTTCAGCATATCGTTGGCGGAATGGGCCATCCGCTCCAGCCGCTTGGGCAGGTCCGGCGGCAACGGGGCCGGTCCGATCCGGGCGGCGATGTGCGCGATGCCCTTCACGTAATCGCCCATTCGCTCGAGTTCGGTGATGATTTCCAAAATCGCCGCCAATAGCCGCAGGTCATGGGCCATGGGCTGCTGGGTGGCGATCAGTGCCAGGCATTCCTCCTCAATGGCGAACCGCCGTGTATTGACCAGCCGGTCGTTGGCTTCGATGTTCTTCGCCCACAGGATGTCGCGCAGGCAGAGAGCTTGGATCGAATCCGCGGCGGATAGGCCCACCATATCTCCCAACGTGCGGACGGCGTCCTGCAATTGCGCGAGTTCCTGATCCAGCGTTTCGCGTGTCATCTCGTCTTTCATGGCGGCACCGGCTCAGCCGAATCGTCCGGTGACATAGTCCTCGGTTTCCTTCTTCTCCGGATTGGTGAAGATCTTCCCGGTCGGGCCGAATTCCACCAGCCGGCCGGCGCGTTCCGAGTCGATCATCAGGAAGGCGGTGTAATCCGCCACCCGCGCCGCCTGCTGCATGTTGTGGGTCACGATGATGATCGTGTATTCCGCCTTCAGTTGCTGCATGAGGTCCTCGATCTTGAGAGTGGCGATCGGGTCGAGGGCCGAGGCGGGCTCATCCATAAGGATCACCGAGGGTTCGACCGCCAGCGCGCGGGCGATGCACAGCCGCTGTTGCTGGCCGCCGGAGAGCGCCATGCCCGATTGGTGCAGCTTGTCCTTCACCTCGTCCCACAGGGCGGCCTGCCGCAGGCTGCGTTCGATGATCCCGTCGAGATCGACCCGCCGCCGGACTCCGTAGAGCCGCGGTCCGTAAGCGACGTTGTCGTATATGCTCTTCGGGAAGGGATTGGGCCGTTGGAAGACCATGCCGATCCGCTGGCGGATCTCCACCACATCGATATCGCGGGCGAGGATGTTTTCACCGTCCATGAGGATCTCCCCTTCGGCGTGCGCCCCCTGCGTCAGATCGGTCATCCGGTTGAGCGCCCGCAGCAAGGTGGACTTCCCGCAGCCCGACGGGCCGATGATGGCCGTAACCTTGTTGGCGGGGATGGTCATCGTCACTTCGGCGATGGCGCGGAATTTCCCGTAGAAAACCGAGAGGCTGCGGATGTCGATCTTTACCGCATAGGCTCCCCCCTCGGCCTCCGCCTGCTCCTGTTTGACCGGAACGCTGATGGGGCGAACCATGGGAAGGGAATTGGCGATAGTCATCCTGATCATCCTTTCATCCGCCGTGCGCGGAAGACAATCCATAATCTGGCGAAGATGTTTATCGCCAGGACAAAACCCATGAGCACCAGGGCCGCCGCCCAGGCTTGCTGGATCCGTTCCGGATACGGTTGTTGGGCGTACTTCCACAAAGTGAGGGGCAGGGAATCCACCGGTTGTTCGACGATCCGGGAGATGATCTCGATGGGATTCTTCCCCGATTCGATGCCGGATCGGATGAGTGAAGAGAAATCGAACCATTCATTGCCGAGTGCGGTGAACAAGAGCGGCGCCGTTTCGCCCGAAGCCCGGGCCAATCCAAGCAGAAAGCCGGTGATCAACCCGTTGCCTGCCGCGGGCAGGATGACCTGCAGCGAGGTCTTCCACTCCGGTGCGCCGAGGGCCAGGGATGCTTCCCGTAAGGTGGACGGGACCAGCTTCAGCATTTCCTCGGTGGTGCGGATGATCGTCGGCAACATCAGG
>JBJYXS010000263.1:0-9811 GCA_046260075.1 Anaerolineales bacterium
AAAGCATCCCCAAGGATCGCGCATGGATTTCCTTCCGTTCAGACCATCATGAGAGACGGTCAGCAGCCCGTTTTTCGACAAAGCAGACGCGCCGGAAAGGCGTCGCGGCCGAACCCTCGAAAGCTGTTCCTCGACGGCTTGTGGGCGTTTAAATATTCGTTTTCCCGCAATACCGGCACCTTGCTGCAATTGTGGCTGCTAGCGGGTTTGCAGAGCGCCCTGCCCGTGGCCATTGCTCTTTCCACCCGCGGAATGGTGAACGCGGTCATCGCCGTCCATTCCGGCTCGGCCGGCGGCGATTCGGAAATCCTTCTCTGGTTGTTGGCGGGCCTGGGAGCGGCCACGCTGGATGCCTTGGCCGGGGTCGCCTTTGCGAATATTTCCGTGAATTTCCAGGATTTAACGATCCACCAGGTGACGGTGGATATTCTGAATCACACCGCTCAGCTGGACCTGGAGCAATTGGAGGATGTGCACTTCCAGGACACTTTGGGACTCGTGCAACAAAACTCCGGGGCGGCTTTCGGCCGCTTCCAAGTCAACCTGATCAGCCTCGCCTCCGGCGTGCTGGGAAGCGTGTTTCTCCTGCTGCTGCTATACCGGATCGATCCGTGGACCATCCCGCTGGTGGTTCCGGCCGCCGGCCTGTACGTGTGGTTTCAATGGAAGTACATCGGCCGGAAAACGGCCATGGAACGGTCCCGGACGACCAAGCGCCGCTGGACACGGTACTTCACCACGCGGGCGATGCGGCAGGAATTCATCCCGGAGATAAAAATCCTCGATCTGGCCCCCTTGTTGCATGCGAAATTCGACGCCTTGATGCGGGAATTCATCCGCCAAGACAAATCGCTGCGCGAGACCGGCTTCCGGATCCAAGCCTTTTTTTCCGTGATAACCAACAGCCTGGTGATGGTGCTGCTCTGGCGGGTGATTGACGGCGTCCGGACCGGAATGCTGACCATCGGCGATCTGACGATTTTCGGCAGCGCGGCGCTCCGGCTGCGCCAGAATCTGAACGCCACCATCCAAAACCTCGGCAACGCTTTGGAAAGCACCATCTACATCACCCATTTGCGCCTTTTGCTTCAGATCACGCCGCTTCCCCGCGGATCGGCAAACCGCGCCCCGGGCGCATGCCGCGGCGATTTCGTACTGGACAACGTCAGTTTCACCTACCCGGAGGCAAGCCAACCGACGCTGAAGAACATCTCCCTTCGCATCCGTTCCGGCGAGGTGATCGCGCTGATCGGGGAAAACGGCGCCGGAAAGACGACCTTGGTCAAACTCCTCACCCGCCTGTATTCCCCCTCGCAGGGGCGCGTGCTGCTGGACGGGCACGATCTGGAGGAATACTCCGCGGATTTTTTGCGCCGCCAATACATGTTCGTTTTCCAAAATTTCGGACGCTACGAGGGAACCGTCGCGGAGAACATATCCTACGGAGACTGGCGGCGCCTTGCCGATCATCCCGAGGCTATTCCGGAAATCGCCCGTGCCTGCGGCATGGATTCGATGATTCAATCGCTGCCCAACGGATACCAAACCATGCTGGGGCGGATGTTCGGCGAGATCGACCTCTCCGGCGGACAGTGGCAGCGGATCGCCATCACCCGGGCCTTTGCCCGGAGGGGTTCGATTCTCATTTTGGACGAGCCGACTTCCAACCTCGACCCGCGCGCGGAATACGAAATTTTCCGGCAATTCCAATCCTTGGCCGCCGGCCGCACAACCATCCTGATCTCGCACAGGTTTTCCACCGTCAGCATGGCCCATCGCATCATCGTCCTGGAAGACGGGGAAATCGTGGAGGAAGGGTCCCATGCAGACCTGCTGCGGGCGGGCAATCTGTACGCCACCCTCTACAGGATGCAGAAGGGCGATACGGATTCCCCGCAAACGGGACGACAAAGAGTGTGATATGCCCCTCCTTCTTCTGACAGGCCATCAACGATCCGGGACAACCATTCTGCGGATCCTCCTCAACAGTCATCCGGATATTTCCATCACGAACGAATTCAACAATCTCCAGCGTGTGGGAGCGGACCGGTTGCGATACTCCCGCCATATCCTGAAAAGACTCTGGCATCTGCGGGAACGGCGCGACAACTTCTCTTCCGGCACGGACCGCCCTTCGCGATGGTGGGAAAACGCATGGTACATCTTCCGGTATCTGATGCGCATCCATCTCTCGGCTTCCTGGCGGATAGGATATCCGGAGGCGGAAACCGCAATGCGCTCCCTGTATCCTGGGCATCGATGGGTGGGAGACAAATATCCGGATTACATCTGGGATCTGGATCAGCACTCCGCCGCCCGGGATCTCACCTGCATCGTCATCTTCCGCGACGGCCGGGATGTCGTCAGTTCGGCCCTGGAAAAAGCGCGCACCACCTGGAAGAACAAACGCTATGCCCGCCATTTCGACACCCCGGAAAAATCCGCCACCCGCTGGGTGAAGGCGATTCAGATCATGGAGCAATGCTCCGGCGGGATTTTCAGCATCCGTTATGAACGGCTGGTCAAGGAACCCGAAACCACGGCCCGGGAATTGGGGGATTTGCTGGGCGTGGATCCCGCAGGTTTTCCCTTGAAACGCATCCTCGACACCAACATCGGAAAGCATCGATCCCTGCTGACCGCGGAGGAACTGGCGATCGTCGAGCGGATCGCCGGGCCCACGCTTTCCCGTTTGGGATACACCTGATTATTCGGAGTCGGCCATGGCATTCATCATCGGGGGACACCAGCGATCCGGAACCACCATGCTGTTCTACCTTTGCCGCCGGCACAGGGATCTCGGTCTTACCGGCGAGTTCCGCTGTTTCGACAGGCTGGACGTTCCGTTTCCGCAGCATGTACAGGGCCTGCAAACCCGCTGGTACCGGAAAAGCTTTCTTTGGCGGATCGGCCGAAGGCAGCCCTGGATATTCAAGGCGGGGGGCGGGATATTCCTGGCCCTGTACCTATCCAAACTCCGCTCGACGGTGGGCGATCGGAAGGTCTGCGCGCGGGATGTTGAGGAGACCCTCCGCTGGATCTTCCGAAAACCCCTGGTGGGCGATAAATATCCCCGATACGTATTCAAACTGGATACATTATGCGCCGTGCCGGACATTAAGCGGATCATCATCTACCGCGACGCCCGCGACGTGGTCAGCTCTTTTTTATTCATGCTGCGCACGAAGTGGAAGGACTTTCCGATGGCTAAGAAGAATCCTACCGCCGCAACCATCGCGGCCAAGTGGGTGGAAGCCGTCGAGCAAATGGAACGGAACCGCGATTCGCTCCTGGCCATCCGCTACGAGGAATTTGTGCGGAACCCCGCGGTAGGCGTCGTCCCGCTGGCGGAGTATCTGGGCATCGATCCGAAAGGCTTTCGAATCAAGATGGTGCACGACCGGAGCATCGGCAAATCCGGCGAAGGACTCACCCCGCAGGAACGATCCGCCGTCCTGGAGGTCGCCGGTAACACCCTGGCGCGCCTCGGGTATCCCGTTTAAGCGGGACTCGCGCACGGCGGCGGAAGGCGGAACACCCCGCATTATCCGCCAGCCGGGGCGGATGCGGGAAGCCCGCAATCCTCCATTATCGTTTTTTCTCCGGCGATTCGGGGCGTACAGCGGAGCGGTTCGATGATCTACCGTTTTCCCCCAACCGGTTGCGTAAAGTAGCGCCGGATCACCCGCCACTTCAGCGATTCCGGAGCCGACCGCCAGCTTTGCTCCACAAAAGCGGCGTACTGCCGGAGCAGGCTGACCATCCGGTTCGTCCGGCCACCACCCTCCGCGCCGGAATCCAGCGCCGGACGGATGACGATGGAAATCCGTCCGGCAAGATCCCGGGTGCAATAGAGGGGAACGACCGCCGCCTCCGTTTGCACGGCCAATTCGGCGAAACCCGTCTTCAAACGATACTCGCGCCCCGCAATGACCACCGGGGTCGGGCTGGCGGGATCGATCACCGAATCCGGGGCAACCTGCACCATCCCACCTTCCATCAGGAGACGCCGCCCCCTGAGGATCTGTTCCGCGGCGTGCGCGGAGATCCTTTCGGCCGGCACCTTCGGTATGACGGCATGCCGGACGTCCTCCGCGGCGCCCTCGGCCGCAAACGCCTTTCGAAAGCTGATGGTCGGAATGGGTGCGCAATCCAACCGGCGGATCAAGGCGGGTACGACGAAATTGGTGGCGTGACCATGATAGGTGACCAGGATAACGCCCCGTCCCGGCCGGCGCGCCTGCTCGAGATGCTCCAAACCGGAGAAGGAGAAAAACCGATCATATTGATCGATCGGCGCATGTTCCATGATCCACGCCAGATTTCGCCAAAATCGATACGCGGAACCCCGCAACGCGCTGTAAAAATCGGAAATAATCAGCGGATACAGCCGTATCCGTTGGCGGGGTGACCAAATCAGGTTGCCCATCAAACAGGCGGCGAATGCGTCTTCCGGCGCGTCCAGCCGGACACCCAGACTGTCCACAAAAGCGAGGAAGAGATCCCGCTCCCGGGGATATAACAGATCCACGACCCGGGGCCGCCGGCACCATCCGGCAAGCAACCGACAACCCCGATCGTATGGCAGGTGCATGGCGAATTCGGGAAGTATGCCGGCCGTGATCCGGACCGTCCGGTTTCGGATCTTCCCGACGATGCCCGCTTCCCGCCCGCTTCGCTTTCTTGCCTGTTCGGAAGACCGCCGCGTTTCGGGCGCCTGTTCCGCCGGGACGGCGCCGGGGGAAGATTCCCGCAATGCACCGGCCGGCGCGTCCTTCGATTCCGGATGTTCCTTGCGCCAGAGTTCCACCAAGCGCCGGATCGTCGGCTTCTGAAAGAACGCGGAGGGTATCTGCCAGCTGTAGATATCCTCGGCGGCCAGCGCCATATGCATGGCCAGCAGCGAATCGCCGCCCAGGAGGAAGAAGTCGTCATCCACCCCGACCGGTTTCACGCCGATCAATTCGGCCCAAAGATCACACAAACGCTTCTCCATTTCCGAACGGGGCTCCGCAAACGGGGTATCGATGTCCGGGCGGCCGGTGCCGGGCGGCGGCAGGGCCTGCCGGTCCACACGGTTGCTCGGGGTCCGCGGAAGGGAATCCAGAAATACAAACATGGTGGGAATCATCTGATACGTCAGCACGCCTGTCAGGCCCGTGCGAAGATCCCGGACGGTGGGCGCCGCTTCGCCCTCCGGGACGATGTAGGCGACCAGACGGTTGTTGCCGCCGCGGAACGGAAACGCGCCAACCGCCGCCTCCTGGACGCCCGGCAAGCCCTTCAGCGCCTTCTCCACGGCTTCCATCTGAACGCTGAAGCCCCTCACCCGGATCAGGCTGTCTTTGCGTCCGGTATGCTCCAGCAAGCCGTCCGGCAAAAGGCGCCCCATGTCGCCGGTGCGGCACAGCCGCCGGTCTCCGCCTTCGGGATCCGGGAAGAATTTGGCATTGGTCAATTCCGGCTTTTTCCAGTAACCGCTGGCCAGGTAGCGGCTGCGGATGACGATCTCGCCGATTTGACCGGCGGGGACCGGCCGGCGGTTCTCGTCCCACAGCAGCAATTCCTTATCCGGGATGATGCGGCCCACGGGGATTTTTTCCCAGGGGATGGCCGTCCCCGGGGCGATGCGCAACTCGCTCATCATCATGGTTTCGCTGGAGGCGATGCGGTAGGAGAACTCGACGGATTCCGGAAAGAAATTGCGGAATCGCTCGATATCCCGACGGTGCAGCTCCTCGCCGCCGATGAGCACGTGGCGCAGACAGGGGAGCGAAACCCGGGCCGTCATGGCATCCTCCTGTTGGCGCAATAGGGCGAGCGAGGGCATAGCCAGAATGGTGATTTCCTCCCGCCCCAAGATCTCGATCAATGAATGCAATTCACGGACCTGATGGGTGATGGGGAAAAACGCCGCCCCGCCGAGAACGGCGGAAAGCGACAAGGCGGTGGATGCGCCGAAACCCTGGGAGGAAACGAGTGCGAAGGAGTCATTTCCCGTGATCTGATAGCGGTCGCAGTTATGCCAGGCGGTGTGCAGGACCATCTCATGCGACATCATCACGCCCTTGGGCTCGCCGGTGGTTCCGGAGGTATAGAAGAGAGCGGCGATGGAATCCGGCCGGAGCATGACGGATTCCAGGCCGGCGGTTTGGTCCTGCTTCGCCCGAAGGTCCAGCCATCCCTCGGGCGATCCGGTGAGGCCGGCGGCCAGGGAGACAAACGACGGATTGGTGACGACGAGGGGTTTTTCCGCATCCTCCCAAATGGCGTTCAGCCTGCCAAGGGGGAAATCCGGATCCAGCACCACGGCGCTCTTCCCGGCCTTCATGATTCCCAGAAGAGCCGCAATGCTGTCCACGCCCTGATCGAGGAGCAACGCCACCGGCTCCGCGGCGGGGCCCCGGCGGGCGACGATGGCCTTCGCCAAATCCTCCGAAATCCGGTCCAAGGCGGCGTACGTCAGCGAAGCCCGCGGGGTCTTCATCGCCGTCCGATCGGGTATGGCTGCGGCCACGCGCCGGAAGCGCTCTCCGACGACGCCGAAAACCTCTTCCCTGGGAAAGGAGATCATGATCGGATCAACGCCGAAAGATCCGCCGCCGCACGGCTGACCGGCGGATCCCCGGGGGAAGGATGGGCCGCATCAATTCCTGTTGAAACCATCATCCGTGTCTTTCGCCGCGGGCGGTTGTTGAAAGTGACGGCGGATCCCCTTCCACTTCACCGATTCCGGCGCCGCCCGCCAGCTCCGCCCGACAAACGCGGCGTATTGCCGCAACAATCCATAGATGCGCTCCGGCCGTTCCCCGCTCTCCGGTCCGGGATCCAGCGGCGGGTGGATGGCGGTGTGGATCCTTCCGCCCCGGCGGCGGGTGGTGTACAGAGGAACGACCGCCGCGCCCGCATGGAGGGCCAACTCGGCGAAACCCGCTTTGATCCGGTATTCGCGGCCCGCGATATTCACCGGCATCGGGCTGGCGGGATCGATCATCGAATCCGGAACAACCTGGACGATGCCGCCCTTGGCGAGAAGCCGGTATCCCTGAAGGATGAAATCAGCCGACGCGGCGGATATCGTCTCGGCCGGCAGCGTCCGCATGACCGCTTTGCTCCCGCCCCCGGGGATCCCGGCCACTGTCAAGGCCTTGCGAAAACTGATGGTTTGGATCGGTGCGCAGTTCAGCCGCCGCGGCAACGCAAGATTGGCGAAACGCATCACCGTGCTGTGGTAGGTGACCAGGACCACCCCCCGGCCCCGGCGGAACGCCTGCTCGAGGTGTTCCAGACCGGAAACGGAAAACCACCGGTCCATCCGATCCAGCGGTTCGCGTTCCAAGATCCGCATCATGTCGCGCCAATAACCGTACCGGGAATCCCGCAGGGATCCCTCGAAATCCTTTGCCGCCCGGGGATACAAACGCTTCCGCTGGCGGGGACTCCAAATAAGGTGGCTCATCACGGCGATGGCGAACGCATCCGCCGGCGCCTCCGGGCAGCCGCCCAAGCTTTCCACAAAGCGCCGGAAGAGATCGCGCTGTTCGGCATACACCCGTTCGATGAACCACCTGCGCCGGCACCATCCGGAAAGCATCCGGCAGCCGCGTTCGTAGGAAAGGTGCAGCGCGATTTCTGGAGGGATGCCGGAAAAAACCCGTAGGCTCCGGTTAAGGATCTTCGCGCCGATGCTTGCCCTCCGTTTGCGTCGCGCCTCTTTCCGTCCGCCGGGCGAGGGCGTTCCGGATTCCCGTCCCTCGCGGCCCGCCTGCGGCGCAGGACCCTGCGACGATCCGCTGGAAGCTTTTTCCGATTCCGCATGGTCGGTCCGCCAAAGCTCCGCCAGACGGCGGACCGTCGGTTTGCGGAAGAAATCTGAGGGAATCTGCCAGTGGAAAGTTTTTTCCACAGCCAGGGCCATGTTCATCGCCAGCAGCGAATCGCCGCCCAAGAGGAAGAAATCGTCATCCACACCGACCGGATTCACTCCGATCAGTCCGGCCCACAGCGCACAGAACCGCTTTTCGACATCGTCCCGGGGTTCCATAAAAGGAGTGCCGAGATCCGGGCGGACGGTTTCCGGCGCGGGAAGCGCCGTACGGTCCACCCTTTCCATCGGGGTCCGGGGAAGGGAATCCAGAAATTGAAAGGCGTTGGGAACCATATATTCCGGAAGCATCCCCTTCAGTTCACGGCGGAGTTCCTGGAGGGAGGGTTTGACCCCCGCCGCGGGTACAAGGTAGGCCACCAAGCGTTTATCGCCGCCCGGAAGAATGTGAGCCGCGGCGGCCGCCTGCCGGACGCCGGGCAGCCGTTGCAGGGCGGCATCCACCGCCTCCAAATGGACGTTGAAGCCCCGAATCCGAACGACGTTGTCTTTTCGTCCCAGGTACAGCAATTGCCCGTCGGGCAGCAACCGCCCGATGTCGCCGGTCAGGTAGGTCCGCCGCGCCCCGCCTTCCGGATCGGCGCGGAATTTGGTCTGCGTCAAACCCGGCTGGCGCCAGTACCCGTCGGCCAGGTAGCGGCTGCGGACCGCGATCTCCCCGGTTTCGCCGGCGGGTACGGGCTGGCCGGCCGGATCCAGCAGGAGCACTTCCTTGTCGGGCACCGGGAATCCGGCGGGGATTTTTCCGCCGACGATCGCGCTCTCCGGCAGGATCCGCGCCTCGCTGATCATCGAGGTTTCGCTTCCGGCGTACCGGTAGGAATATTCCACGGATTCGGGAAAGAAAGCGCGGATGCGGTCGAGATCCTGGCGGTACATCTCCTCTCCGCTGAGAAGGACACAGCGGAGATCGGGCAGATCGGCGCGGACGCGCATGGCGTCCGCCTGCTGACGGAGCATTCCGAACGACGTCAGGTGCAGGATGGTCATCCGCTCGCGGCGCAGCCATGCCGCCAAAGCCTTGACGTCGCGCATTCTTTCGCCAAACGGATAGAGCGTCGTCCCGTTGAGCAGCGCGACGATACCCTGGATCAATCCCGCGCTGAACCCATAGGCCGAGAAGTACGTAAAGCGGTCCGTCTCGGAAAGGCGGTAGCGTTCGTGGTTGTACCAGGCGGTTTCCAGCAGATACCGATGGGACCACATCACCCCCTTGGGTTCGCCGGTCGAACCCGATGTGTAGGAGACGACGGACAGCGTGCCGGCTGATATGCGCGGTTCGTCGACACCGGCTGCCGGTGGCCGGGTTTGGTCCAGGTCCAGCAGCAGATCCGGCGAAACGTCGAACGGGGCGGAAAGGGATCGGGTGGAGCTGTTGAAAAGTACCGGCGGCTGTCCGGCATCCTGCCACACGGCGGCCAATCGGGAGGGCTGGAAATCCGGGGAAAGCAGGACGACGCTCTTGCCGGCCTTGACAATCCCCAGGATCGCCGCCCAGCTCTCTATCCCCTCCGCCAGGAGCAGCGCAACCGGCTCCTCCGCGGCGCCCCGCCGGGAAAGGAGCAGACGGGCGATATCCTCCGAGACGGCGTCCAGTTCGGCATAGGAGACGGCCGCCTCGGAGGTTTTAATTGCCGTATTGCCGGGGAACTGCCGCGCCACGAGCCGGAACCGCCGGCCGAGATCACCCTCTATCTCATCCCTGAGGAACGGAACCAAGGTTTCCTATCCCAACTGTTTATTGGCGAAATTCACGAATCGGGAATCCCAAACAGCATCTTCGCCGGCCACCTCGGAAAGCTGCCCGTTGGCCACAGCCCACTCCTGGTAATCCATGATCGTTTCCAGATCGACCGCGCCGTCATCCCGCATCGCCGGCCAGCATATGCGCCGGAGAAGTTCCGGATCCAGTTTCGTGTACTCGGC
>JBJYXS010000264.1:0-16729 GCA_046260075.1 Anaerolineales bacterium
GGCGTCGAGAAAAAACGAATCACGAATTCGCCCCAGGATCCGTTCCACCCGTCGCGGATCGAGCAGCGACGGCGTTCCACCGCCGAAGAAGACGGTGTCGACGCGCGGTCTTCCGCCCGCCGCTCCGACGCGCTCGATTTCGCTTTCCAGCGCCCGAACGTAGGCGGGAAGCAGATTCCGCTTCCCCTCCGTCGAGGGAAAGTCGCAATATGCGCAGCGGCGCAGGCAGAAGGGAATGTGGAGATAGAGGCCGAAGGATTCATCCGTCATAATGGCCAATGATACAACCTTCTCCTGCGACGGCCCCAGGTTTGAAGCGGCCGACACCCGGGCGTCCATGCCCGCCCCGGTTTTTTCATATAATACATGCGTACGGAGGGCATGACATGGGGCGTCCCATCCGCTACACACTGGATCATACCCGGTCTTTTCCATCCATCCATCAGCGATCCCCGGCCATGACGTTCCGGGGCTTCCATGATACTGCCCCGCCGCCGCACCAGCCGTTCCGGCTCCTTCAGCATTCCCCGGCGATCCCCCCGCCCGCAAGTCACGAACCGCCCCATCGTTTTTTCCCGCATCGAAGAAATAGAAATGCCGGATCCCCCGTACATCGGTGCCGCGCCGTGCGATTGCTTTTTATCTTCGCGGCGCTGTTCGCCGCGCCGGGGATCTCCACGGTCCGCGCTGCCAGCGGACGGATGGTGAAGGTCGGCGTCTACCAGAACGAACCCAAGATCTTCCGCGATGCGGACGGCCGCGCGGCTGGTTTCTTCATCGATCTACTGGAGGAGATCTCCGCCCGCGAGGATTGGACGTTGGTGTATTTCTCCTGCCAATGGGTAGAATGCCTTGCCGACCTGGAATCGGGAGATCTCGACCTGATGCCGGATGTGGCATTCACTCCCGAACGGTCCGCGGTGTTCGACTTTCACCGGACGCCGGTAGCCGACAGCTGGTCCCAGATCTACGCCCGTTCCGATGTGGAAATCATCGGCTTTTCCGACCTGTCCGGCAAACGGGTGGCGGTATTGGACGGCTCCATCCAGCAAACGGTGTTCGACCAGTTGATGAAGGGGTTCGGGATCCCGGTCACGGTTCTGCCTGTGGATTCGCTGGAGGCCGCCTTTCAATCGTCGGCCGACGGATCGGCGGATGCAGCCATCGCCAATCACTTCTTCGGGGATTATTTCTACGAAACCTACGGCCTGGTAAAGAGTCCGATCGTTTTCAATCCGGCCGCCCTATATTATGCAACCGCCAAAGGTCGCAATGCGGATCTGCTGGAAGCCATCGACCGTCATGTTGAGGCCTGGCTGCAGCAACCCCATTCTCCGTATTACCTGGCGATGGGCCGCTGGATGGAAAAACCGCCCGTCTACCCCGTGCCGCAGACCGTGTATTGGGGGTTGGGAATCGCCGCCGGCCTGCTGGCCTTCTGCGCCGGATCCATCCTTCTCCTGCGCCGGCAGGTGCGGGTACGGACAAGCCACCTGGAACGGGCCAACCTGGCCCTGCAGGAAGGCGAACGCAAGTACCGCGAACTGGTGGAATCCGCCAACAGCATCATCCTGCGCTGGACGCGCGACGGGACGATCACCTTCCTCAACGAATTCGGCCTGCGGTTCTTCGGGTACACCGCCGGGGAAATCATCGGCCGTCCGGTGTTGGGCACAATCGTTCCCTCCACCGAAAGCGAAGGACGCGACCTGCGGCGCCTGATGGAACAGATCCGCACCGATCCGCAGTCCTATGAACAAAACATCAATGAAAATATCCGCCGCAACGGCGATCGGGTGTGGATCGCCTGGACCAACCGGGTGGTATCGGATGCGGAAGGGAACGTGTCGGAGATCCTCAGCATCGGCACGGACATCACCGAACGCAAACGGGCGGAAGAGGCGGTCCGGGAATTGAACGCCACGCTGGAACAGCGCGTGGCCGAGCGGACGGCGGAATTGGCCGTGGCCAAAGACCGCGCCGAGGCGGCCGACCGCCTGAAGTCCGCTTTCCTGGCCACCATGTCGCACGAGCTGCGCACGCCGCTGAATTCGATCATCGGTTTCACCGGCATCCTGCTTCAGAACCTGGCCGGGCCGCTGACCGAAGAACAGCGCAAGCAGCTGACGATGGTTCGCGACAGCGCCCGGCATCTGCTGGCGCTGATCAACGACGTGCTCGACATCTCGAAAATCGAAGCCGGCCAGCTGGAAGTGATCATCGAGCCGTTCGACCTGCGCGCGTCCCTGGAAAAGGTCCTCGGCCTGGTCCGGCCGCTGGCGGAGAAAAAGGGCTTGGCGCTGGATATCCGGTTGGCGCCGGAGATCGGCTCCTTCGACGGTGACGCGCGGCGGGTCGAGCAGATACTGATCAACCTGCTCAACAACGCGGTGAAGTTCACGGACGAGGGCGGAATTACCCTTGAGGCGGGATACGCGCCGTATCCCTATCGCGCCCCGCGGACAGCCCTGCGGATTTCGATCACCGACACCGGCATCGGCATTAAACCGGAAGACCTCCAGTCTCTCTTCCAGCCCTTCCATCAGATCGACACCGGGCTGACCCGGCGGCACGAGGGAACCGGCCTGGGCCTGGCCATTTGCCGGCGGCTGGCGGAACTGCTGGGAGGCGAGATCCGCGCCGAAAGCGAATGGGGCAAGGGAAGCGTGTTTTCGCTGATCTTGCCCGTAAAGGAGGCCGGGACAGAATGACCGACGCCATCCTGCTGATCGAGGACAACGAACAAAACCGGTATTTGGCCACGTTCCTGCTGGAAAAAAAAGGATATACGGTCGTTTCGGCCTCCGACGGGCCGGCGGGAATCCGGCAAGCCGCCGCCCTTGCCCCGCGACTGATCCTGCTCGACATCCAGCTTCCCTCCATGGACGGTTACGCCGTTGCCCGGAAACTGCGGGAAAATCCGGCCCTGGACGGCACCCCCATCGTTGCGGTGACTTCCTATGCGATGCCGGGAGACCGGGAGAAGGTCCTCGCCTCCGGCTGCAACGGGTACATCGAAAAACCGATCCATCCGGAGACGTTCGTAGCGGAGATCGAAGACTACATGACCAAGCCAAAACAGGAAGGGTCCTCATGACCGCCGATAAAGTGCTGATCGCGGACGACAAGGAAGAAAGCCGCTACTTGCTTCGAACGCTCCTGCAGAGCAAGGGATACGAGGTGGAGGAGGCGGTGCACGGCGCCGAAGCACTGATCAAGGCCCGGCAGAATCCGCCGATTCTGGTCATCTCCGATCTGCTCATGCCCGTCATGGACGGCTACACCCTCCTTCGCCACTGGAAAGCGGATGAGACCCTTCAGGCCGTTCCGTTCGTCGTATATACCGCCACCTATACCGACGAAAAAGACGAACGCCTGGCCCGCGACATGGGAGCGGACGATTTCATCCTGAAGCCCACCGAGCCGGAACCGTTCATCGAACGGATCCAGCACGTGCTGAGGAAGGCTCAAAAAGGGGAGTTCTCCACCCGGTCGCCCACCGCCCTGGCGGAAGGAATATCGCAGACATACAACGATATCCTGATCCGCAAAATGGAGGAAAAGGCGCTGCAGCTGGAAGAAGCCAACCGCCGGCTGCAGCAGGATATCGATGACCGCCGGCGTATGGAAGAAGCCTTGACCCAAAGCGAAGACCAGCTGCGCTCCGTCGTGCAAACGGCGGGCGACGCCATCGTCACCACCAATGCCCAGGGAAAGATTCAAATGTGGAACGACGCCGCCGAAGCCCTGTTCGGGTATCGCGCCGAAGAAATCATCGGCAAGCCCCTGACCACCATATTGCCTGAGCGGTTCCATGACACGTTCGCAAGACGAAAGAAAAAAATGGCCCAAACCGGCCAACTGATCATCGGCCGGCATCCGGCGGAGGCGGCCGGATTGCGTCGCGACGGAACCGAATTCCCCGTTGAAATCACGATTTCTTATTGGAAAATAAAGCAGGGCTCATTTTCCACGGCGGTCATCCGCGACATCACCCGGCGCAAACAGGCCGATGAAGCGATCCGCAGCTCGCAGGCCATGCTGCAAACCGTGCTGGATTCGATCCCCTCGGCGGTTTTCTGGAAGGACCGCAATCTCAATTATCTCGGTGCCAACCGCACCTTCCTGAAAGCCGTCGGATGGAAAACGGCGGAGGACATCGTGGGAAAGAGCGATTACGACCTGCCCTGGGAAAAGGCACAGGCCGATTCGTTCCGCAAATACGACCGGAAGATCATCGAATCCGGATCCCCCGAAAACGATATCATCGAATCGTTCCGCCAAGCCGACGGAACCCTCGCCTGGGCACAGACCAACAAGGTTCCGATGCGCGACGCCTCCGGCAACGTCATCGGGGTACTCGGAACCTACGAAGACATCACCCAGCGCCGGCAGGCGGAGGAAGCCCTGCGAAAAAGCGAAACCCAGCTTTCCAACGCCGCCGCCATGGCGCGGCTGGGCCCGTGGGAATTCGACGTTGAAAGGAATAAGTTCACCTTCACCGATTCGTTCTACGCGGTTTTTAAAACGACCGCCGACGACATCGGCGGATACACCATGTCGCCGGCGGAGTACGCCAAGCGTTTCGTCCACCCGGACGATCAAACAATCGTGAGCGAGGAAACCCGCAAGGCACTGGAAACCACGGATCCGCAGTACAGCCGGACCCTCGAACACCGCATCTTCTTCGCCGACGGGACCCTCGGATACATCTCCGTACGGTTCTGTATCGAAAAAAACGCCGCGGGAAAAACCGTGCGCACGTACGGCGTCAACCAGGACATCACCGAGCGAAAGCGGGCCGAAGAGGCGCTTCGGAAGCGGCTGCAGGAATTGGAGGGGATGAACCGTCTCTCCATCATCCTGCGCAGCGCGTCCTCGCTGGATGACATGCTGCCCAGCCTGCTGGAGGAAACTCTGTCCGCCGCGGAGAGCGATGCCGGAGCCATCTGGCTGTTTGATGCCGCGGCAGGGTCGATCCAGCGTCGGGCCGCCCGCGGATGGCTGGACGGTCTGCCTGCCACAAATATCAAACCCGGCGAAGGCTTCCCCGGCGGCGCTTTTTCCGCCGACTATGCCGTGCTCTCGGACGCCTTCGCCGCGGATCCCCGTTTCCGGCCCGCCCGGGGCAGCGGATTGCCGAAGGATTGGGGGGGAGCCTGCATCCCCATCCGGTCCAACCGGGAAGCCATCGGCATCCTGTGCGTTTCCGTGCAACACCCGCGGAAGTTAACCGCCGATGAAACCCGCTTGCTGACCACCTTTGCGGAGATGGCCGGAACGGCGATCCAACGCATCCGCCTGTATGAGCAGACGAAGAACCAGCTGGATCGGATGAGCACGATGCACGCGATCGACTCCGCCATCACCGCCAGCATGAATCTGAACGTCACCATGAGTTACCTCCTCGACCAAGTCGTCGGGCGGTTGCACGTGGACGCGGCCGCGGTGCTGTTGGCCAATCCGCAGATGATGATGCTGGAATATTTCGCCGGGCGGGGTTTCCGCGGCAAGGGGATCTCCTCCACGCGGCTTCGCTTCGGCGAGGGACACGCCGGCCGGGCGGCCATCGAGCGCAAACTGATCCATATCACCGATATCGCCCGCGTCCCGCCGGCGCATCCGGAACGCTTGACCGGGGAAGGATTTGTCTCCCATACGGCCATCCCGCTGATCGCCAAGGGTCAGGTCAAAGGAATCCTCGAACTCTTCCGCCGCGACATCTTTTCGCCGGATGCGGATTGGCTGGACTTTCTCAATACCTTCGCCGGCCAGGCCGCGATCGCCATCGACAACGCCATGCTCTTTTCCGACCTCCAACGGGCCAACACCCAGCTGGCCCGGGCGTATGACGCCACCCTCGAGGGCTGGTCGCATGCGATGGACCTGCGCGACAAGGAAACCGAAGGCCACAGCGAACGGGTGACGGAGACCACACTGCTTCTGGCACAGGAGATGGGAATCACGGGAGAGGAATTGCTGCATATCCGCCGCGGGGCACTGCTGCACGACCTGGGGAAACTGGGTATCCCGGATTACATCCTGTACAAACCCGAATCGCTGTCGAAAGAGGAAATGGAGATCATGCAGCGCCATCCGACACTGGCCTATGAAATGCTTATGCCGATCGAATTCCTTCGCCCTGCGCTCGACATCCCCTATTGCCATCATGAGCGGTGGGACGGCTCCGGATACCCGCGGGGATTGAAGGGAGAGCAGATCCCCATCGCGGCCAGGCTGTTCGCCGTGGCGGATGTTTTCGATGCGCTTACCTCGGATCGTCCGTACCGGGCGGCATGGTCCCGCGAAAAGGCGCGGAAATACATCCGCGAACGTTCCGGAAAGGATTTCGACCCGCGGGCGGTGGAAGCATTCCTGCACCTGGAACGGTAAGGCGGAGTGCAGGCAGCCCTTTCTCCGATCCCGGCCGATACAAAAAATAAAAAGGCCGCCGGCAAACCGGCGGCCGATACCTCTCCGCTCCGCAGCGCATATCTCACGCTCAGAAAAACACCCGCTCGATTCCCTGCACATACTTCGAATTGCGGGTGACGCGGAAGGGAAAATACGACGCCGCGCGGTCGGCTTGGCCTTCCTGCTCCAGACCGTACTTCAATTCGACAATCACGTCACGATCGTTCCGCTGCCGATGCTGGAGGGCGTTGGCGATCACGCCGTTGATCTTCCAGAACACCTGCCGGCAATCGACGGTCACCCGGAAGCGGCCGTCGTGCGTGGCATGGTAGCTGCGCTGGTAGCAGTTCAGCAACACGGGAGACATCGTCCGCAGATCGTCGCGCACGACGGTCGGCAACTTCGAACGGTCGGCGGCCTCCTGGAGGATCCGGTTGCAGAAATGCTCATCGAGCACCAGGGGCGCCAGGGCGTAGGAAAGTTTTTTGCCGATCAAGCCATGCTTGACCTTGATCTCCAGCATCGGCTGCGCCAAGGGGCCTCTCAGCGGTCCGTACCAGCGCAGGCGCACCTTGCGCCGCGTTTCCGCACCCGCCACGTTGTCGTAGTAGTTCTCCATGTCGGCCGTATCCAGGTACAGGCTGTTGATCTGGCGCGGGGGATACGGGGAATGGAACATCATCGGATGAGACCGCACCAAAACCTCCACCTGACGGGGACGCAAGGCCTCGGTCAGGAGTTTGCGTTCGTAGCGGTATGAGCGCAGGCGGGTGTACCCCTTGGCGTCGCCGGAGGCCATTTACCAGATCCCCTTGTTGTCGAGGAAGGATATTTCCATCGCCGGCGAGAGTTCCTGCAGGGCGGCGCGCGTTTTTTCAAGATCCGTTACGTGGCGGAATTCCACGACGAATGCGGTTTCCATGAGATCGCCGGTTTCATCGTAGCGGATCAATCGCATGTTGGCGCAGTGTTTTTCCAGGACCTCCCGAACCTGTGCCATGCCGACCTTGCCGGGCGCGCGGCTGGTGACGGCCAGGTGCAAATTCACGTCCGCTTGCGATTGGCGCAGCAGCCTGGCCAGTCCGACCAGCAGAATCACCACCACCAGACTGAGCAGCGTGACCAGCCGCTGGTTGTCACCCAATCCGATTCCCAGACTGATGGCGAAGAACAGGTACGCCAGCTCTTCCGGCTCCTTGACCGCCGTGCGGAACCGGATGATCGAGAGCGCGCCCACCAAGCCGAGCGAGAGCGCCACCGAGGAACGCACCACCAGAATGATGAAGGTCGTCGTAACGGTCACCAACATGAAGTTGGCGGCGAACTTGCGGCGGTTCGACAACGACGATCCCCAGTACACATACACCCGGCTGAGGAGGAAGGAGGACAGCACGGCCAGGACCAGGTTGACCGCAAAGGTCCCCAATTCCAGCGGCGCACTCTGGCTGGCGGTGATGTCCTCCCACAAGGCCTGCCAGCCGCCGGTCGCGGCGGGCGGTTCCGGTGTGGGAGCGGCCGTTGCGGCGGGCGGCGGCTCCTCTCCGCCGCCCGGACCCGCCTCCGGTCCGGCTGGAAGGACGTTCAGGGAGGCGTCGTCGATTTCCGTTGTGCGTTCTCCGTGTGAAGAGAAGACAACCGTTCCCGGACCGAGCGGTTCGGGGTCCTCGGCGGTCAGGACATCGACTCCGTCGACGGATATGGCATGCGATGCGTCCTGCACCGTAATGCGGAATTCCATCCAGGCACCTTGGGCGGGCTGCCAGCCGGCGGAATGGCCCAGATCCGTATGTAGCTCCGGGCCGGCATTCCGGAAGAGGATGCATTCGCCTTCGGTGACGGTTAATTCGTAGCCGCCGGAATCCGACGCCCGGTAGCCGATCTGCGTTTCTCCGCCCCCCGAGAACCGGAGGCTAAACGCCAGGTCGAAGTTATCCCACCCGCCCATGCGCGCCGCGAAATTGCCGGGGCCGATGCTCAGGATTCCATCGGTGACGACCGCTTCCGGCGAATGTTCCCAGCCGGAAAGCTGCGGATCGTCGAACGAATCCTGCCATCCGCCTTCCTGCGCCGCCGCCGGATGAACGCCTGTGCCGGCCGCCCACAGAACGATGGCTAGGATCGCGGAGATCCGGAGAGTTTTTCGTCCCATGACATGCCCCTTCCCAAAATGGCATGTTACGGCACAGTGGTTGTTTGCCATGCGGCCTCCTCTTGCTGTAGGGCGCTGCGGACGTACGCCTCGCGCTCGGTGACGAATTGGAGAATCGACTCCCAGGAATGATCGAATGCGTCGGCCGGGAACATGGCATCCTCCCCGTAAAACGCCTTGTCGCCGGTGGATTTGGCGATGTAGGGCGCGATCATACGGTGCAGGGTCTGCACCCTGTCCGAGAGATGGTTGCGGTTGAACCACACCGTGATCAGCAAATCCAGGTAGGCCGCATATTTCCTCCGGTAATAGGCGGTGTTCATCGCCCTGTCGAACAGCGGTGCGCGGTCCATCAGGCCCGGATCGGCCCGCCGAAACAGCGGCGTTTGCGGATTGCCGCCCCACGTGAGATCCCAGGGAATCCATTCAAAACGGTCCGTCTGGGGATCGTAAAGGAGAAAAAAATTATTGCCCGTGAAGGGATACGAATCCCAGTTGTCGAGAACCGTGACCACCGCCAAATAACGCAGGAAGGCGTCCATGTTGAACACCGCCTCCAGCGCCTGCCGGAATTCCTCCTCCGATGCATAGGTCGTTCCGTCGATCACCCGGCAAAGTTCGACGATGTCGGTGTAGTCGGCTTGTTCTTCGTTCGACATCTTCCCATAGGCATACTGCCCGCCCTGGGTTGGGTAATCCTCGATACGTTCGCCGTAATACACCAGGTCCATCGGGCCGCGCTGGGCGTGGCTGGCCTTGTACAGATTCCCGTCCTTGCTGGCCGCTCCGAATCGGTTGCCGATGTATTTCCTGTCGACCCGTTCAACCAGCGAGTATACGCCCCAGTATTCGGGTTCTTTTCCATCGTCGGTGATGTCGATCCACAGTTCCACAAAGGCGGTGTGGCTGGCCGGAAGTCCGGCGGCGTACATCATCTCATACGCCAATGTCTCCTTCAGCAGGCTGGGATCGCCGATGTTGTTGAGCAGCATCAACTGGCGCAGGTTGCGGTATTCCTGTCCGTCGATGTAGGCGTCGGTGTCGATCTTCCAGGGTTTTTTCGATCCGGAAACGCGCAGCGAAAATTGTCCGCGCATTCGGAATCCGATATCCGTCAATTCCTCGCCGAAAATGTCCGCATCGGCGCGGGCCTGGAATTTGGCCTCCGGATCCACCCACATTGCATCCCAATCGGATTGGGTCAGGGAAATATCGATCCGCCGCACCCGGCTGTCGTCGAATACCGTGCCGTAATCCACGCTGGAGGAGGCCGGATGGCGCACCCGGACCGTCACCTGGTCTTCGGCGAAGCGGCCCTGCGAGTCGGTGACTCGCAAGGTGATCGTGTACAGCCCGGGTTTGGAATAGAGGTATTCGGCGTATCCCCCCTGCGCGGTGGCGTGGTAATCGAGTGCGCCGTTGCCGTCGAGATCCCACTCATAGCGGACGATATCGGCTCCCTGAGAACGGCTGCCGTAGGCGCTGAAATACACAGTCAACGGCGCCCAGCCGTTGTTGTACACGGCATTGGCCTGGGCGGTGACATACGGGCTGGATTCCCGGGAATGCGCCGGTGCGGCGGGGAACAGCATCGCCGCGGAGAGGATGGAGATACCGGCGATCAGGAACAACGCGATGCTTCCCTTTTCAAGCATCCTGCGCAGGACAGCCGGACGGATATCCCGGCGCGGGGTCATGGCTTACCCGCGCTCCGGCCGTGCGATCCGGCCATGATTGGTTGTAGCGGATGATTCCGGCCCGCGGAATGCACCGTCTTGGTCTCTCCTAAGCCTTCGGGATTCGCCATCCTCCGCGATGGGAAATACCCACGGAAGTCCGGATAGCTCCCGAAAAAGGTAGGAAACGCACTGGATGGAAAAGATTATACAAGCTTTTCCGGAAAGCAAACGGCGCCGGGCGCCGGCATGCACGCCGACATGGTGTTTGCCGTAATTCTTGATAGCTTCACCGCTTTGTATTAAACTGAAACGTCATGCCCTTCACGATCCTGTCCGCGGCGGCGGTTGCCTTCGCGGACGGACATGGTCCAACACATGGAAAATCTATTCCTGATCGTCGGCCTGGGCAATCCCGGCCGCCAATATGAATCCACCCGCCACAATATCGGCTTTCGCGTCATCGACCACTTGGCGCAGAAGTTGGGACTGGCGTTCTCCCGCCAGCAACTGGAGGCCTTCGTCGCATCCGGACAACTCGACGGCGTGAAAATGCTCCTAGCCAAGCCGCAAACCTTCATGAACCTCAGTGGCCGGTCGGTGGCCGGCCTGATGCGGTTTTACAAGATCCCACCGGCCAATCTGCTGGTGTGTTGTGACGATATCGACCTGCCCTTTGGGACGATCCGCCTGCGTTCATCCGGCGGTTCCGCCGGGCAGCGCGGGATGCAATCCATCCTCGAAGCACTCGGAACGCGCGAGGTCCCCCGCCTGCGATTCGGCGTCGGACGCCCTCCGGGTAGGATGGACCCGGCGGATTTCGTCCTGCGGGAATTCGATCCCTCTGAGGCGGACATCGTGCCGGACCTGATCGACATGGCGGCCCAGGCGGTCCTGACCTACGTGGACCGCGGGTTGGACGCCGCCATGAACCGGTTTAATTCACCACCCGCCGACTCCTCCCCCGGAGGGGATGCGAACGCGGACGTCGCAGGCTGAACACCGTAATGGATCTCTCCCGTCTGCTTCCTGCATTCCAGGACGAATCGCTCTTTCCGGGCCTTCTGGACGCATTGCGCAGAGAGAGCCCCGTCCGACGGGCCGCACCGGCCTCGATCGCCATTTCCCTGCTGCGTGCTGCACGCCCGCCGCTGCTGGCCATGTTGGGAAGCCGCCTGAATGCGCCGCTCGTCCTATTGACGGCCCATCCCGACCGCGCCTTGCTCCTGCGCGATGAAATCGTCGCTTGGGATCCGCACATCGAGCCGCTGATCTTCTCGGAACCGACACCGGTTTTCTACGAGCTATCCCCATGGGGCCCGCGTACGGTGCGCGAGCGAATCACCGCGCTCTCGCGACTCACCGCCGACGCGCCCAAGGACCGTTCCCGCCATCCCCTGGTGGTGATTGCTTCCGCCCATGCCCTCATCACGCCCACCCTGCCTCCCCCGGTATTCCGATCCGCCATGCAAACGGTTAAGCCGGATGATTCCGCATCGCCGGAACGGCTGGCCCGCGGATGGATCAATGCCGGATACCGACCGGAAAGCCTGGTCGTCGAACCCGGCCAGTTCAGTCGGCGCGGAGGAATCGTCGACATATGGCCGCCGGCCGAACCGCTTCCCTTCCGGATCGAGTTCTTCGGAGATCGAATCGATACCCTCCGCCGATTCGACCCCTCCACCCAAAGGACGACCGCCAAGGCCGGCATCCTGCCGGTCACCCCGGCGCGCGAACTCCTCGCGGCCGATCTGGAACGGATCGGGCGGATGCCCGCGGAAGGCGGTTTGCCGGCCGATTTTCCGCTGGAGTTCTGGATCCCATGGGCCTACCCGCCGGCGAGCCTGCTGGATTACCTCCCCGCACAGGGAATCGTCGCGGTCGAAGAGTGGAACGAACTGGCCGATGCGGTCGCCGACCTGGAAGAGCATGCGCTGCTGCTGCGACAGGAAGCCGAGGAAAGCGGCGTGGTGGCGGCGGATGCCCCCCGCGCGCATCTCACATGGGACGACATCCGCGAAGCGCTCGAAAGCCGTATAACGCTGCACCTCGGTTCGGGAGAGGATGCTTCCGACCGCCTTCCACTGGGAGAAACGTTCACCCCCGCCCCCCGTTTCGGCGGTGTCGTCAAGTCGTTTATCGAACAGGTCTACCACCTGCAGCAGGAAAAACGCCGCATTGCGGTGATCTCGCGCCAGGCGGACCGGTTGCTGGAAGTATGGAACGAGCAACGGCCGGGAAGATCCCCCATCCTTGTCCCTGCAGATACCTCCGCCCCACCTCCCGCGGAATCGGACGTGGTATTCATCCACGGATCGCTGCAGGAGGGGTTCTCCGGCCGCGGTCTGCTCTTGCTTACCGACAAGGAGATCTTCGGATGGATCCGCCCCGAACCCCGGCGCCGTCCGTCGGCGAAGGCCCTTCCGCCGGAATCCGCCTATGCCGATTTGAAGACGGGCGATTTCGTTGTGCACGTCGAGTTCGGAATCGGCCTGTTCACCGGTCTGGTGAGGCGGACGGTCGACGGGTTGGACCGTGAATACCTGCAGGTCGAATTCGGCGACGGCGGACAGGTCTATGTTCCGATCCACCAAGCCGACCGGCTGACACGGTACATCGGGTCCGACGACCGTACGCCGACTCTCTCGCGGCTGGGATCGCAGGAGTGGACGGCCACCCGCGAACGGGCGCGCCGCGCCGCCCTGGAGACAGCCCGCGACATGTTGGTGCTCTATGCCCGGCGCGAAGCATCCCATGGCCGCGCGTTTTCCCCCGACACCCCCTGGCAGAGCGAATTGGAGAGTTCGTTCCCGTATGCCGAAACCGACGACCAATTGCAGGCGATCGAGGAAGTCAAGCGGGATATGGAACGCCCGCGCCCGATGGATCGCCTGATCTGCGGCGACGTCGGGTATGGGAAGACCGAAGTGGCTCTGCGCGCGGCGTTCAAGGCCGTGATGGACGGAGTGCAGGTGGCCGTACTGGTGCCCACCACGGTGCTGGCCCAGCAGCACTACCAGACCTTCTCCCATCGATTGGCGGCTTTTCCCGTCCAGGTGGAGATGCTCTCGCGTTTCCGAACCCACGCCGAACAGGTCCGGATTGTCGAACGGCTGGGTGCGGGCGGGATCGACATCCTGATCGGAACCCATCGGCTGCTGCAACGCGATGTGACCTTCCCCAACCTTGGACTGGTGGTGATCGATGAAGAACAGCGGTTCGGCGTAGCGCACAAGGAGTATTTAAAGAAGCTGCGCACGGAGGTGGATGTACTGACCCTCACCGCCACGCCGATCCCGCGCACGCTCTACCTTTCGCTCTCCGGCGTACGCGACATCTCCACCATAAACACGCCGCCCGAGGAGCGTATGCCGGTTCTCACGCGCGTCGGTCCCTATTCGGAAAAATTGGTCCGCCAGGCGGTGCTGCGCGAGCTTGAGCGTGGGGGTCAGGTGTTCTACCTGCACAACCGGGTGGAGACCATCCGGTCGATCCGGGAACGACTGGCTGACGCCGTCCCCGAGGCGCGCATCCGAATCGCCCACGGGCAGATGCCCGAGCACGAATTGGAGCAAACGATGGATGCCTTTGTGCGGCGCGAGGTGGACGTATTGCTGTGTACGTCGATCATCGAATCCGGCCTCGACATTCCCAATGCCAATACGCTGATCATCGACCGTGCGGATACCTTCGGGCTGGCGCAGCTCTACCAATTGCGCGGCCGGGTGGGCCGCGGGCCGGTGCGGGCCTACGCCTACTTCTTCACCGATCGCCGGCACCGTCCCACCCCTGAAGCCTACGACCGCCTGCAGGCCCTGGCGGAACAGACGGAGCTGGGAGGCGGCTATGCGATCGCGATGCGCGACCTGGAAATCCGCGGTGCGGGGGAAATCCTCGGAACACGGCAGAGCGGACATATCGCCGCGATCGGCTTCCACCTCTATACCCGCCTGTTGGCCCAATCGGTGCGCCGCCTGCGGGCGGAACGGGAAGGTCGAACGCCGGAGATGGAAAACCTGCCGCCGAGCGTCGACCTCCCGTTGGCCGCCGCGCTGCCGGAGGAGTACGTCCCGGACCGCAGCCTGCGATTGCGGCTGTACCGCCGCATGGCGGAACTCGCCGCCGAGGACGAACTGGAAGCCTTGCACAAGGAGTTGGAAGACCGGTTCGGACCGCTGCCGGATGCCGCGGAGAATTTGCTTTACCAATTACGGGTGAAGATCCTCGCCCAACGGGCGGGCGCGGACGTGGTGGCGATGGAGAACGGCGTGTTGATGATTGGAATCGTCCTCGGTGGGAAATTACCGCCTTCCGCAATCCACCCCCGCGCCCGGTACAGTAAAGGACGTCTGTTTATACCTTTCTTGGACGGGATGGATAACTGGCAGGCGGAACTAAAGGAAGCGCTGCGGGCCCTCGCTTCCCGAAGTTGATCCCCGAAGTATGCCGTTTCCCCCTGCTCGGGACATCCGTCGGGAGACGACCTGTCGATCGGCTTCGATCCTCAACAAGTATCCGCGGGGCAAGCGGACGCCGCGGTTTTTCTCACGGTATTCATATATAATAGTTATTCAACGTTCCCAACCACCGGACCCTCCACCTGCACATTCCTCGTGTTTTCTCTTAGGAGGTCGAGCATGGCTGCCGGTAAAACGTCACCCAAACGCAAACCGCGCGCAAAAGTACGGATTCCCATCGTGCAAGTCCTTCCGGACGGCATTCTGATTCTGGACGCGCGCGACCGGATCACGGATCTCAACCCGGCGGCGGCCGGCATGACCGGCGTCGAGGAGAAGGCCGCATTGGGGAAAGCGGCACAAAAGGTATTCGCCGCCTGGCCGGAAGGCGATACGGCCATCCGCACGGCAAAGGAACCCGTTCGATTGGCTTCACCCGCCGATCCGGACCGGACCCTGGAAATCAGCCGGCACCGGATTCCCTCCGGCCGCAGGAAAACCACCGGCCACCTGATCCTCATCCGGGATATCTCGGACCGCATCCGGATGGAGCAGGACCACAAACGGTCGATGGAATTGCTGCTCGAACAAAATACGGAGATGCAGACTCTGCGCGTCGCTCTCCGCGATCAGTCCATCCGCGATCCGCTGACCAACCTGTATAACCGCAGCTACCTGATCGAAACATTGGAGCGCGAATTGGCCCAGGCCGCCCGGCGGGGAACCCCCATCAGCATACTGAGGATCCGCCTGGACCGGTTCGAAGACGCCGATGCGTTGTATGGGGAGAAAGCGGGGGTGGAAATCGTAAAGATCATCGGTTCCTTGCTGGTCCGCCATATCCGCAAGGGGGATCTTGCCTGCCGATCCGGAACCGACGAATTTGTGGTGATACTCTCCGGTGCGTCTTCCGCCATTGCGGCGCCG
Organism: Anaerolineales bacterium; assembly: GCA_046260075.1. Taxonomy (GTDB): domain Bacteria; phylum Chloroflexota; class Anaerolineae; order Anaerolineales; family RBG-16-64-43; genus JAFGKK01. Next base: position 15,624 of record JBJYXS010000264.1, read on the forward strand.
CGGGCGGAACAACTGCGCCAAGCATTTCACGATTCGGTTCTGAATTTTCTCGGATCCCACATCGAATGCACGTTTTCCTGCGGTGTCTCGTCATACCCGAATCAAGGCACAACGACCCAGGCGTTGCTGGAATCCGCCGAGCAAGCTCTGCAGACGGCCATCACTTCCGGCGGAAACCGGGTCACGGTGTGCGAATAGAAACCCGGCCGGAGATCACATTCCGCCGTGCAGCCTTCCCCCACCCTCCGGAACCGCGTGCAATTCCATCCGCCATGTGGTGATGGATGAGGGCTTGGGCTTCTCCCGCACGCCCCGTCACATCGCCTCTTGGGCCACTTTCTCGCCGAAACCGAGCAGAGCCTGCACCATCTCCTCATCGCGCCCTTCGGCGTATACCCGCAAGACGGGTTCGGTCCCCGAGGGACGGATCAACAGCCAGGATTCGTCCTCGGTGATGTACTTCACGCCGTCCATCGTCTGAATATCTGCAACCTTCACACCGCCCAGGGCAGCGGGCGGGGATTCCACAAGCTTGCGGGTGATGTCCGTCTTCGACACCGGATGCACCAGCCGCAAATCACGCCGCTGGTAGATCGCCGGGCCGGCCTCGCGCAGCAACTGCGCGACCAGGGCATCGAGCGGTTCCCCGTACACCGCCACCATTTCGATCAGCAACAAACCAATAAGGATGCCGTCCCCCTCGGGGATGTGCCCCCGGAAGCTCATCCCGCCGGATTCCTCACCGCCGATAAGCACATCATCTTTGAGCATGTGCTCGGCGATGTAATTGAATCCGACGGGGGTTTCGATCACGTCCAGGCCGTATTTGGCGGCCAACCGGTTGACCATCTGGGTCGTGGACACGGTTTTCACCACTTTCCCGCGCCAACCGCGTTTTTCCACCAAGTAGCGAAGGGCCAGAGCCAGGATGCGATGCGGATCGACAAATTGTCCGCGGCCGTCCATGGCCCCGGAGCGGTCCCCGTCTCCGTCAGTGGCCACGCCCATTTCACCGTGCCCGGCCGCAATCGCACCGGCCAGGGCGCCCAGGTTGCGCGCGATCGGTTCGGGATGCACGCCGCCGAAGCCGGGATTCATCTCCCCGC
>JBJYXS010000265.1:0-3124 GCA_046260075.1 Anaerolineales bacterium
CCGGACTGGTATACATGATTGCACGAGCCGTATTAAACAGCGGTCCCATGCCTTCACCCCCTCCCACGATCAGCACGATCGGCCGGTTCGGCGGCCATCCCAATTTTTCCCGCAATGACGCCTTTTCTTCGGTATGGAGGAATTTATTGCTGATCGGCAAACCCAATAACACCACCTGTTCGCGATGCAATCCGTTTCTCAATGCGCTCCGGAGAACTTCTTCGGTCGGGACGACGCACACATCCACACGGCGGTGAAACCAGTAATTCGGCGCTGTGACCAGATCGGTGACGGCGGTGATGAAGGGGGGCCGTCGTTTCCCCAAAGCCCGCAGAACGGGTGCGTTGAACAAGGGATGCACGCAAAACACCAGATCCGCTGGATGTTCGCGCACCAGCTGTTTTGCGGCCGGCCGGATCCACGGCCAAAGGGTATCCATCATCCATCGCGACCGCCGCCGGCCATCTACTACCCGGTAGCCCAGCCGCCACAGGTTGGGCACCTTTACCATCGTCGGGTACAGTTCCGGCATCCGATTGAGGGGATATGGAGCATACGCCTTGAAAACATCCACCATGTCCAACACAAAGGTTCCCGCGTATTTTTCCTCCAGAGCTTCGATCACCGCCTCTGCTGCACTGCGATGTCCGCCGCCGGTATCCGAGAAGAGGACGAGGATTTTAGGTTTTTGATTCCGTGACGGTAGCATCATCATTTCCTCGGGGAAGAATGGTTTTTATTCGCTTGGCCAGTTCGCGCCGTTCCATCAGGATCCGGTGTCCACAGCCCAGGCATCGGATCCCTATATCCGCCCCCAACCGAACAACGACCCATTCCCGGCTGCCGCAAGGATGCGGTTTCCGCAACTGTACAACATCGCCCAAGCTAAGATCCACCAGCATATGGCCATTATATCTATACCCGGCATGGATTAAAAGACATTTCCCCATGGTAGAATAATCTTGAACGTTCGGTGGAGGTGCACCATGAGTGAAAAGAAGATAACCGGCTCCTTCGCCGTTAAGAAGGGCTTGGCTCAAATGCTTAAAGGCGGAGTGATCATGGATGTCGTCACTCCGGAACATGCGAAAATCGCCGAAACCGCCGGCGCCTGTTCCGTGATGGCGCTCGAAAGGGTTCCCGCGGATATCCGCGCCGACGGCGGTGTCGCGCGGATGAGCGATCCGGGGTTGATCCAACAAATCATGGAAGCCGTGTCGATCCCGGTGATGGCGAAATGCCGGATCGGACACTTCGTGGAAGCCCAAGTGCTGGAATCAATCGGCGTCGATTACATCGACGAATCCGAAGTGCTCACCCCGGCGGATGAAGAACACCACATCTATAAGCACGACTTTAAAATTCCGTTCGTATGCGGGTGCCGGAATTTGGGCGAGGCCTTGCGGCGCATCGGCGAGGGCGCGGCGATGATCCGCACCAAAGGCGAAGCCGGAACGGGAGACATCGTCGAGGCGGTGCGCCACGCGCGTGCCGTGTGGGGCGAGATCCGCCGCCTTCAGAACCTGCCCGATGACGAGCTGATGGCCTTCGCCAAATCCATCGGCGCGCCTTTTGCGCTGGTGAAAGAAACCAAGGAACTCGGCCGCCTGCCGGTGGTGAACTTCGCCGCCGGGGGCGTGGCAACTCCCGCCGACGCCGCGTTGATGATGCAATTGGGAATGGACGGCGTGTTTGTCGGTTCGGGGATTTTCAAATCGGGCGATCCCGCCAAACGCGCCGCGGCAATCGTCAAGGCAGTGACACATTTCCGTGATGCCAAAATCATCGCCGAAGTCAGCCGCGACCTCGGCGAGCCGATGGTCGGCCGGCAGATCTCCAACATCCCCAAAGAGGAATTGATCGCCGGCCGGGGTTGGTAGTGATGTCCGAAATCCGCATCCGTCGGGGGACTCACGCCGATCTGGCGACCATCGTCCGCCACCGGTTAGGGATGGTCCGGGAAATGAAAATCGGCGACCCTTCGCAATTCGATGCCTATGCCTCAGAATTCCGACCGTTCGTGTTGCAGGCAATGGATTCCGGGATGTATCAATCCTGGCTGGCGGAAACCCCCGCCGGCGAGATCGTTGCCGGCGGCGCGGTCTACCTGGTTCCCTGGCCGGCCACACCCGCCGAGCGCAAACAGCAGCGGGCGTTCCTGCTGAATGTGTTCACCGAACCCGCGTTCCGCCAGCAAGGTATCGCCCGCGCCCTGGTTCGGACATTGCTCGATTGGTGCCGCGAACAGGGATTTCATTCCGTCCGGCTGAAGGCCAGCGAATTCGGCCGCCCGTTGTATCAATCGTTGGGCTTCCAGCCGACGGCGGAAATGAGAATCGAACTCTGATTCATGACTATCGGTGTCCTCGCCCTGCAGGGCGATTTTAAAGAGCACATCTTAAAGCTCAGCGGCATGAAGGTACCGACGGTCGAAGTCCGTCTCCCGTCGGACCTGACGGGACTCTCCGGCCTGATCCTGCCCGGCGGCGAGACGACCACCCTGCGCCACCTGGCCCGGTCGTACGGGATGATCGAACCGTTGCGGGAATTCGGAACAAGCCATGCCCTGTGGGGAACCTGCGCCGGCGCGATCGTTTTGGCGCGCGATCTGGGGGGCGAGCCGCCGGTCCTGGGGTTAATGGACATGGTCATAGAACGGAATTTTTTCGGACGCCAAGCGGATTCGTTCGAGACCGACCTGGAGATTCCCGCCCTGGCCTCGCGCAACCACCGATCATCGGCTTCGGTCCATGCCGTCTTTATCCGGGCTCCGGTCATCCGGTCGGTCGGCCGCGGGGTCGAGGTCCTGGCTCGGCTGCCGGACGGTATGATCGTAGCCGCCCGCCAAAACCGCTGGCTGGCCACATGCTTTCATCCGGAATTGACCGCCGATGACCGCATGCACCGCCTGTTCCTCGAGATGGCCGAATCCGTACCATGACCGACATCCGCCCCTTCCACCTCCGCGATTCGCTCTCCCTTCGGTCCATGATCGGCCGCGGGATCTGTTTCGATTCCCGGATCGGCCTGACCCAGGACCTGCACCTGATCCGCCATGCCGTCCTGGCATCCCTGCTTCCCGCACTGTACCCCGAGACCGTGATCCTGCGGGAAAACGGGCGCA
>JBJYXS010000266.1:0-2100 GCA_046260075.1 Anaerolineales bacterium
GTACTTCACTTACTGGCAGCCCGATTCGGAGGGATACTACTTCGTTTCCGAATCCAACCTCTATTTCCTTTCGCTCCGCAACAGGTCGTTGGAACGCATCCAGCGTCTGCAGGATGAACGGTTTATCGACCCGGTCTGGGTCGCCGTTCCGGAATGACGGCGGCCTTCCGTGATCCGGAGGGAGACCACCCGGATCCATACGCCACCTCCTGCCCATGTGACTAACGGCGCATTCGGTTTTATCCCCCTAATCCCTCACCTGTCTTATAATATCCCCGATCATTAAAGCGCTTTTTTCCATTCCATCATCTTCGGAGCCATCATGCAATTATCCCGAACCCGCACTTTCCTTTCCTCACCCACCACCGCCCGCATCCTGGCCGTCGGCGGCTTCGCCGCCCTCACGGCCCTCTCGGCCCGCGCGACGCTCGAACTGCCCTTCACGCCCATCCCGTTGACGTTCCAGGTGCTGGTCGTCCTGCTGGCCGGTCTGGCGCTGGGCCCTCTCGACGGCGCCGCCAGCCAGCTGGCCTACCTGGCCGCGATCGCCGCCGGGCTGCCGCTGGATGCGCGCATGCTCGGACCGGCGGTATGGGCCGCACCCACCGCCGGCTATTTGATCGGCTTTATCCCCTGCGCCTACGCCGCCGGATGGGTCGCCGAACGCCTTCGCGGCCGCGTCCGGGGAGGCGATCTGCTGGGGGGCGCTGCGGGGATCCTCGCCCTTTACCTGATCGGCGCCTCCTGGCTCACCTTCGGCTTCCTGCGGGGCGATCTCGCCAAGGGGATCGCCGCCGGCGTGGCGCCGTTCCTGCTCCTCGATTTGCTCAAGGCGGCCGCCGCCGGGCTGCTTTCCGGATCCGCGCGCGGCGCGTTTCGCGCCCTGACGGGAGGCCGCTGATGGTTTCCCAGGAACAGATCCTCGCCGCCCTTCCGCAAGCCCTCGATAAAACCGACCTCCCGCTCTCCGGACGCGCGTCCGGAAAGGTCCGCGATTGGTACACGCTCGACGAATCGCGCATGCTGTTCATCACCACCGACCGGCTCTCGGCCTTCGACCGGATCCTGGCCCGCGTGCCCTACAAGGGCCAGGTGCTCAACCAGCTTTCAGCCTGGTGGTTCGACATCACCCGCGACCTGATCGACAACGCCATGGTCATGGTGCCGGATCCGAACGCGGTGGTGATGCGCACGGTCCGGCGCTTCCCGGTGGAGATCGTCGTCCGCGGCTACATCACCGGCGTGACCAAAACCGCGCTGTGGTACCGCTACTCGCTCGGCGAGCGCAGCATTTACGGCTATGATTTTCCGGATGGGATGCAAAAGAACCAGGCTCTGCCCGAACCGATCCTCACCCCCACCACCAAGGGCGAAAAGGGCACCCACGACGAACGCCTGACGTGCGCCGAAGTGGTGGAACGCGGATTGATGGAAGCCGCCGTCTGGGAAACGGTACAACAGGCGGCTCTGGCCGTCTTCCGCCGCGGGCAGGAAGTCGCCGCGCGGGCCGGCCTGATCCTGGTCGACACCAAGTACGAGATGGGACTTTCACCCGACGGGAAGGTCATGCTGATCGACGAGGTCCACACGCCGGATTCCTCCCGCTTCTGGAAGGCCGATTCGTACGAGGATCGCTTCCAGGCCGGGGAGGAACCGGATAATTTCGACAAGGAACTGGTCCGCCTGGCCTACGCCGAAAAGGGCTATCGCGGCGACGGCGAACCGCCCGCCCTTCCCGACGAGCTGTGGGCCGCAGCCAGCCAGCGCTACATTTCCATCTTCGAAATGCTCACCGGGCTGCCCTTCGAGCCGGCTTCCTACCCGGCCGGGGAGCGGATCGCGGAGAATTTGAAGAAGGCGGGGATTTTGTAAGGTGGTTGAGCAGGCCGCCGGTCTGCGGCGGCCCTATCCCCGGCCCGACCCGCCGGGGCGGGCGAAACCACCGGGGCTACAGCAGATCAACGGGTCTCGATACGTCCCGCACGACTGGGCCGTGCGGGACTACTCGACCGGCTGAATACAAGGGAGCCGCCATGCCGAATGCACTGGTCGTCATCCTGATGGGTTCGAAAGCCGACGAAGGACACAGCCGCAAGATCG
>JBJYXS010000266.1:2200-3977 GCA_046260075.1 Anaerolineales bacterium
CTGGTCGTCATCCTGATGGGTTCGAAAGCCGACGAAGGACACAGCCGCAAGATCGCCGAGGCGCTGAAAACATACGGCTTGGAATCGGTCCTGCGGGTGGGTTCGGCCCACAAGACCCCCAAGCACGTGATGGATTTGCTGGCCGCCTATGAATCCGATCCGCGGCCCAAAGTCTACATCACCGTCGCCGGACGGAGCAATGCGCTTTCGGCCTTCGCCGACGGCCAGGTGCGCGCGCCGGTGATCGCTTGCCCGCCGCCCTCCGATTCCTTCGGCGGCGCCGACGTGTTCTCCTCCCTGCGCATGCCCTCCGGCGTCGCCCCGGCCGTGGTGCTGGATCCGGCCAACGCGGCCCTCCTGGCGGCCAAGATCCTCGGCCTTTCCGATCCGGTTCTGGCAGCCAAAGTAGCCAAACGGCAAAAGGAGCGAGCCGGCAAAGTCGCGGCCGACGACGGCTCCCTGAGCGGCGGAAAGGGGTAAAATGAGAGCGCGAAATCCGTTCGCGATCCAACGGCGGGACACGAAGGAGAAAACGGAGCTTCGTGTCCCGCTCTTTTCCGGCGGGAATCCCGCGGACGGAAGAAAGCACCGCTGATGCAGGAAGATTTCTTTTTCAACGACCGGCCGGGCGAGGAATGCGGGATCGTGGGGATCTTCGCCCCCGACGAAGACGTGGCCAGCATGGCCTACTTCGCGCTCTTCGCCCTCCAGCACCGCGGACAGGAGGCGGCCGGGATCGCGGTCTGCGACGGCGAGAGCGCCCGGATCCAGAAAAACACCGGCCTGGTCTCGCAGGTGTTCACCCCCGAAAAATTGCGCACCCTGCGCGGCCGGTTCGCCATCGGCCACACCCGCTACTCCACCACCGGCTCTTCGGTGCTGCGCAACGCCCAGCCCTTCCTGATCGAAACCCGCTACGGTCCGCTGGCCATCGCCCACAACGGAAACCTGATCAACACTTTCGCCCTGCGCCGGGAACTCCTCCAAAAAGGAGTCGGCCTGCTGTCTTCGAGCGACAGCGAGGTGATCTCGCTGCTCCTGGCCGGGGCGGAGGGAACCACCTGGGAGGAGCGCATCCGGTCGACGATGCCCAAATGGCGCGGTGCCTACTCGCTGGTGATGCTCACCCGCGAGGGGGTGTTCGCGGTGCGCGATCCCTGGGGATTCCGGCCGCTCTCGGTCGGGCGGCTGCCCGGCGGCGGGCATGCCGCCGCATCGGAATCCTGCGCTCTGCGGACGATCGGCTGCGAGGCGATCCGCGAGGTCAAGCCCGGCGAGGTGATCCGCCTGAGCGACACGGCCCTCACCGTCCTCCAAGCCCTGCCGCCGGCCGATCCGTCGGCGTTGTGCACCTTCGAGCACATTTATTTTTCGCGCCCGGATTCGATCTGGGACGGCCGCAGCGTGCACCATGTCCGCCAGCGGCTGGGGGCCGAGCTGGCCCGCGAGGCGCCGGCCGATGCCGACACGGTCATCCCGGTGCCGGATTCCGCGATTCCGGCGGCGATCGGCTACGCCCGGGAAGCCGACATCCCCTTCAACGACGGCTTCATCAAGAACCGGTACATCGGACGGACCTTCATCGAGCCCACCGACAGCCTGCGCAAGCAGGGCGTGGCGCTCAAGTTCAACGCGCTGGAGGAGAACCTGCGCGATAAACGGGTGATCGTCATCGACGACAGCATCGTGCGCGGGAACACCTCCGGCCCGCTGCTGAGGCTCCTGCGCGAAGCCGGCGCGCGCGAGGTGCACCTGCGCATCACCTGCCCGCCGATCA
>JBJYXS010000267.1:0-8721 GCA_046260075.1 Anaerolineales bacterium
TGCAGGATATCGCGATCCTTACCGGCGGCACGGTGATCACCGAGGAACTCGGCAAAAAGCTGGAAAACACCACCCTGGCCGACCTCGGCAAATGCGACAAGATCGTGGCCACCAAGGACGACACCACGATCGTCGGCGGCAAGGGCGAGCCGAAGAAGATCAAGGGCCGGATCGAGGAGATCAAGGTCGAGATCGAAAAATCCACCTCGGACTACGACAAAGAGAAGCTGCAGGAGCGGCTGGCCAAGCTCTCCGGCGGCGTGGCGGTGATCCGCGTCGGAGCGGCCACCGAAACCGAGTTGAAGGAAAAGAAGCACCGCGTGGAGGATGCGCTTTCGGCGGCCCGCGCGGCCGTGGAAGAAGGCATCGTGGCCGGCGGGGAAATCTCGCTGATCAACGCGGCGGCGGCGCTCGACAAGGTCAAAGTCGATTCCGAGGATGCCCAGGTGGGCGTGAACATCGTCCGCAAGGCTCTCGAAGCCCCCATCCGCCGGTTGGCTTCCAACGCCGGCGAGGACGGGGCGGTGGTCATCGACGCCGTGCGCCGGAAATCGGCCGAAGCCAAGAACCAGCACATCGGCTTTAACGTGCTGACCAGCGAGTATACGGACATGATCAAGGCCGGAATCATCGACCCGGTCAAGGTCGTCCGCGGCGCGCTGGAAAACGCGGCCTCCATCGCCGCGATGATCCTGACCACCGAGGCGCTCATCACCGATGCCCCGGAGAAGGAAAAACCAATGCCGATGCCCCCCGGCGGCGGGATGGAGTATTAATCCCGTCCCCTGGTATGCAGACGCAAAAACCCCCCGCAAATCCGCGGGGGGTTTTTTTTTCTTACCTCACCCCCTAATCCCATCTCCCGACTCATGCCAGGAGAGGGGGAAGGCGGGGTTACGGTCCCGGAGTGTAAGTGGGCGTGGGTCCGTAGGTCGGGGAGGAAGCCTGTGTGGGAACCGGCGTGGCGATCCCATACCGGCATTTCAGCGTCATCCCCACCGTCAGGAAGTTCGGATCGTCGATTTCATTCAGCTTGAGAATGTCTTCTACGGTTGACCAGCATTTGGCCGCGATCGTCTCCAGGTTGTCGCCGGCCATCACCTGAACGGTGATCTGCGTGCCGGGCGGGGTGTCCGGGGGTATTGCGGTCGGCGTGAAGCCGGTTCCCGGCGGGGGAATGATGATCGTCTGCCCCACCTGGATGTTGTTGGGATCCAATTCCGGATTCATGGCGACGATCACCTCGACGGTGACGCCGCACTTGTCGGCAATCGTGCTGAGCAGATCCCCCGATTGCACCACATACTCCGACGGACAGGAGGGGGTGGGCGTGATCGAGGGGGTTTCCTCCGTCGGGGTGAAGGTGATGGAGGGCATGAGGGTCAGGGAGGGTTCCAACGTGGCCGTCGGCATCGGGGTCGCGGAGGACAGGAACGGCAACGGCAGGGCACCCGGGCCGAAGATACCGATGATCAGGAGGAGGATCCCGACGGTGATGGCGATACCGGTCAGCAACCCGATGAGAAAATTCCCCAAACCTTCGCGGCGCCTGGGATAGAAACTCGACGTATCGCCGAAATCGTCCATCGCATTCAGGTCAGACATTTTCTCCTTCCCCCCGGTTCCTCTGAGAGGGCTTGCGAACGATCCTATTCGATGTTGGATGGATGAGGGACCGGATACTATGATTCTACCGAATTGGATGGGAATCCGCCATAAGCCGGAAAAAGGCCTGTTATCAGCTGTTTTTTTCGGATATTTTCTCCATTGACCAGGTGGCGGTCTCGCCGAGGATGGGATCCGGGCCGGCCTGAGCCGCCCGGAGAACGGGCTCGGCCTCCTCCCGGCGGGAGTTCCCGAGGGCGATCAGCAGATTGCGGAGATAACCCTCGCGGCCCGTCCGGCGCAGGGCGCTCCGCCGGAAGCGGGCTTCCCACTCCTTTTCCGACAGGCCGTACTCGGCGGTCAGATCACGGATGGGAAAATGCGGCCGCGGGAGGAAGGCGTCGTCCCCTGCGGCGGACGCTTTGCGGTTCCAGGGGCAGACAGTCTGGCAGACATCGCAGCCGAAGATGCGCCGGCCGATCGCTTCGCGCAGCTCCCGGGGGATGGATCCGCGGTGTTCGATCGTCAGATAGGAAATGCAGCGCCGGGAATCCACCGTCCGGTCGGGCAGGATGCAACCTGCGGGGCAGGCGTCGATGCAACGGGTGCAGTCCCCGCACCGGTCGGCGGTGAACGGCGGATCGGGCGGGAGTTCCATTTCGGTGAGGATCTCCGCCAGGAAGATAAAGGATCCTTTGGAGGGGTGGATCAGCATCGAATTCCGGCCGATCCATCCCAATCCGGCACGGGAGGCGATTTCCCGCTCCAATATGGGGCCGGTGTCGGTGTACGCCCGGTGGTGCAGGGGCCGGCCGGCCAGGGTGTCGAGAAAGGAGCACAGCCGGCGCAGGCGGGTTTTCAATACGTCGTGGTAATCGTCCCCCAGCGCGTAGGCGGCGACGCATCCTTCCAGCGGCGATCCGCTCGGATCCTGCGGCCGCGGGTACGGCGTTCCCAGCGCGATGATGGTGCGGGCGGAGGGTAGCAGCCGCGACGGATCGGCGCGGGCGGCCCGGGCGCGGCCGGTGGCGAGCCACGTCATGCCCGCCTGGCGGCCGTCGGCGATCCAGGATTCATAGCGCGGGAAATCCCGCGGAGGATCCGCTGTGGTGAATCCGCAGAGGGGGAATCCCAGTGCGCGGGCTTGCTGGCGGATTGCGGTTTTCCAGGCGTCCATGGAAGTGTTCCTACCAGCCGCTGGCGGCGAACACCGTGGCGAGAAGATCGGCGCGTTCCCCGGGGGTCATCAACCGCGGACGGGCGGAATCCACGAATTGGATGGTGACCAACTCCATCCCCAGATACCGTCCCTGGTAGAAGACGTGCCGGTCGATGAAGGCCAGTTCCGTTTCCCGCTGCAGGCCGTACTGGTCGAAGAACAGGTTCCCCAGACCGTAATGGATGAATGTGCCGCCGTCGAACGCCAACGTCTGGGGGTGGTGGGCCTGGCTGCCGGAGACGATCACCGGGTCCGCTTCGGCGACGGCGTGAAAATCCTCCACCTGCTCGGGCGACGGGGCGTATTGGTAATACTCGATGTATTGGAAGGTCATTATGGGCAGATACTGCTCGCTGCGCAGGCGGGCGATCTCGCTCCGGAGGTAATCCCAGTCGCAGGGCGCCGCTCCGGGCGCATCCTCCGTCGCCCATTCCTTGCTGTAGCCGGGTTTGTTGCAACCGATGAAGGCCAGGCGGTTGCCGTTGTGCTCCAACAGGATCGGCGCCTTGGCGGCCGCCAGGTTTGATCCGCTGGCGTAGAACAGCCACCCCCGTTGGCGGTAGAGTTCCATCGTATACAGCAGCGCGCCGGTTCCGTAATCCAGCACATGGTTTCCGGTCAGCTCGACGATATCGGTGCCGATGTATTCCAGCAGGTCGATGTAGCGCGGGTCGGAGCAGAAGCGGAATATCTCCGGGTCCGGGTCCGGCGGGGGACAGTTCGTGTAAAAAGGGATTTCGTTGCTGATATGGGTCAGATCGGCCGACTGCAGCAGCGGACCGATGTCCTGTGCTGGATACAGGATCCCGCGGCTCTCCATCAGGGTCGCCGTGGCGCGGACCAGCGCGGTCACTCCGGTGAGCAGCAGCGTGGTCAGATGAGATGGGTCGCGGTTTGTCGCCGGGAGGGAAAGGGCAAACCCCTGGCAAGCTTCCGCATCGCCCAGACAGGAGATCGGTACCGCCAGGGGGTACATGGAGACGTCGAACTCCCTGCGCATCGGAGAGATGCCGTTCACCTCGAGGACTTTCCAGCGTGGTTCGATCCCCTCCCATGGAATGATCCCCCAGGCGGGTCGATCGGCCCATGCGGTATCCACCATATCCTCGGCGGGGACGACTTGCGTCGCACCCGGCGCGGGAACACCCCAAAAGGTGGAGAATACTTCGATCGTGTTCTGATCCATCCGCAGCGGCCGGCCGGCGAACGGCGTTCCACCCTGTCCGGACCAGAATTTATGAAGGTCCATGATCGAAACCCCATCCGGCACCGTCGGAAACGGCGCAACGAGAGCATAGATCCAGGAGGAGATGGGATGCTCGGCGCCGATCCGGATTTGGATATCCGCCTCTTCGGCAAAACCGGTGGTCGTCCATCCGGGCGGAAGGGTGAACGCGGAAAGCAGCGCCGGCGGCAGAGTCGGCGAAAGCCACACCCGCCGTGGCACGCCGGTGCCGTCTTCTGTCGGCGTGGGTGACAGGGGCGGTGCGGAGGGGGACGGCAGGAAGGGGCTGTTGGTGAGGGATGGGATGGCGGACTCGGAAGGGGTCGCCCCGGCCGGGGCGTGGGACAGGCTGTCCCACACTCCGGCCGGGAAACCGGAACACGCGGCGAGCACGGCGCCCAACCCCAGCATCCAACCGGTCGCGCGCAGGTATCGTGTCATCCGGAACGCCAATCGCGGAGGAACGCTCAAGGGAGGATCAAGCCTCCGCGTCCCGCATTTCTTCCCAGTTCTCCCCCTGTTTGACGTCGACGGTCAGGGGGACGCTCAGGGAGAGCACGCCTTCCATAACCGGCCGGGCGGCGCGGATGGTAGCCGCCGTATCGCCGGCGGGGCATTCGAAGACCAGCTCGTCGTGCACCTGGAGGAGCATCCGCGAGCCGAGTCCGGCATGGGTCAGCGCCTGCGGCATGCGAAGCATAGCCAGTTTCATGATGTCGGCGGCAGATCCCTGGATCGGGGAATTAATCGCTTCGCGTTGCGCGCGGCTGCGGGCGTTTGCGTCGAGCCGCGCCATGGAGGCAAGTTCCGGGAAATAGCGGCGCCGTCCGAGCATCGTCTCCACGTAGCCGTTCTCGGAAGCCATCCGCTTGGTGTCTTCGATGAACGCGCGGATACCGGCGAAACGCTCGAAATACGTGTTGATGAATTTTTCCGCCTCGGCCAGGGTCATGTCGGTGGAGCGTGTCAACCCGAAGGCCGTTTGCCCGTAAAGCAGCCCGAAGTTGATCGCCTTGGCGTGCCGCCGCATGTCCGGGGTGACCTCCGCGATGGGGACCTCGTACACGGCCGCCGCCGTCGCGGCGTGAATATCTTCCCCGCGGCGGAAGGCTTCGATCATCCCCGGATCCCGGGCCATGTGCGCCGCCAGGCGCAGTTCGATCTGCGAATAATCGATCGACAGCAGGATCCGGCCGGATGCGCCGATGAACGCGCGCCGGATCCGCCGGCCCTCTTCGCTCCGGGTGGGAATGTTCTGCAAATTCGGATCGGAGGAGGACAGCCGTCCGGTGACCGTTCCGGTTTGGTTGAACGAGGTATGCACCCTCCCGGTGGCAGGGTTGACCTCATCGCGCAGCGCCACCACGTAGGTGGAGAGCAGCTTCGACAGTTCGCGGTGCCGGAGGATCATCTCCACCACCGGATGCTGCCCGACCAGGCCCTCGAGCACCGAGGCGGCGGTGGAGTATTTTCCGGATGCGGTCTTGCGGGTTCCTTCCGGCGGCTGGAGTTGAATCTGGCCGAACAACACATCGGAAAGCTGCTGGGTGGAGTTGAGGTTGAACGGACGGCCGACGAGGGCGTGCACGTCGGCCTCGATCCGGCTCAGTTCGGCTTCGAAATCCATCCCCAGCCGGTTCAGGTAGTCCAGATCCAATTGCACGCCCGCTTGTTCCATCTCCGCCAGCACCGGAATGAGCGGGATTTCGATCTCCTCAAAGAGCTTCCTTTGACTGCGTTCCTCCAGCTCCTTGCGCAGCGGTGCGACCAGCCGCAGGGTGACATCGGCGTCGGCGGCCGCGTAGGCGGCCGCCTGATCCGCGGGGACGCGGTCCATGGTGATTTGCTTGGCGCCTTTTCCGATCAGGGCTTCGATCGGGGTCATTTCCACTCCCAGCCGGATGAACCCAAGATCCTTCAGCCCCAGATTGCGCGAGGCGGGGTTGCACAGCCATTCGGCGATCATCGTATCGAAGGCCGGGGGAGAGAGGGGAAAGCCGGCCCGCTCGAGCACGGTCAGGTCGTATTTAATGTTGTGGCCCGCTTTCGGCAGCCGCGAATCGGCCAGCAGCGGGCCGAGCCGGGCTTTCACCATCCCCGGATCCAGGTTCGGCCCGCCTTCATGGCGCAGCGGCAGGTACCATCCCTCGCCCTCGACGGCGGCCAGGGAGATCCCCACCAGCTCGGCCAGCATCGGATCGGTGGATGTCGTTTCGGTGTCGACGGCCAGGATCGGCGCGCGGGCGAGCTGATCCACCAGCTTCTCGAGTTCCGCTTCATCGGCGATCCTCTTCCAGCGCCCGGCAACGGCCGGCGTTTTCGTTTCGGCGAACATCCCCAATTGCCTTGCGGCGGCGGGCGCGGGAAGCCGCGCCAGCAGGTTGCGAAATTCCAGCGTCTGGAAAAGCGCCGCCACTTCTTCGCGGGTATATTGCCCGACCCGGCACTCCGCCAGAGTGATGTGAACCGGCACGTCGGTGCGGATGGTGGCAAGCGTCCGCGAGAGGTCCGCGCTCTCGCGCGCGGCCTCCAATTTTTTCCGGAAGCGCGGCGGGACTTCTTCCAGGTGCTGATACACGGTGTCCAGCGATCCGTATTGTTGCAACAGGCTGGTGGCCGTTTTCTCGCCGACCCCCGGAACGCCGGGGATGTTGTCGGACTTGTCGCCGACCATGGCCTTGTAGTCGATCAGCTGCAGCGGCTCGAATCCCCATTCCTTGAGAAACCGGCCCTTGTCGTAGTCAACGGAATCCGAAAAAGAGCGGCCCGGAAGCCGCACGCAAATCCGGTCGTCGACCAGCTGCAGCAAGTCGCGGTCGCCGCTGAGGATCAATACCTCATTGCCCTCACGGGCCGCCTGCCGGGCGACCGTTCCCAGGACGTCGTCGGCCTCGAATCCCTCGGCTTCCAGGACGGGGATGCGGAAGACGCGCACCACTTCGCGAATTCGATCGATCTGCGGGCGCAGGTCTTCGGGCATCTTGGCCCGGGTGGCTTTGTATTCCGGGTACAGGTCGTCTCGGAAGGTGCGGCCGGTATCGAAGGCGACGGCCAGGTATTCGGGTTTTTCCTTTTCCAGCAGCGAAAGCAAGATCGAGGTGAAACCGTACGTTCCGGCGGTCGGCTCGCCGGCCGACGTCACCCAACGATCGGCCTGCGTTCCCGCGCCGGTGAGGGCGAAATACGCCCGATAGGCCAATGCGTGTCCGTCAACGAGGAAGATCCTAGGCATCGCGATCGTCCGGGGGCGGCTTTTCCAGGCGGGCGCGCCGAAGTTCGTCGGTGATGCTTCGCGGTTTGCGGAGGTTGCCGGTCTTCTGGCGGGTGCCGGTCAGTTCTCCGGTCCGGCGTTTGCCCGCCAGGAGTTCTCCGGTCCGGCGCCTTACCCCGGAGAGATCTCCGGTTCCGGGTTTGACGATCCCCAGTTCGCCCGTCTTGCGCCGGGCGGCGGCCAGTTCGGCGGTGGTTTTACGAAAGCTGCCGGTATCGGGAGGATTGTCAAGCGCTAATTCGAATTTCTTCGCCCTGCGGCGCGCCGCCGCAACCGACGTCTTGCGGTCGAACAGCAACGCCAGGTCGAAATCCAGCGCGATGGAAATGGAAATCAGGAGCACCTCCTGGTCCTCCGGGGGAATGCGGATGAATTGCAGAACCGTCCCGCCGGGGGTGGCGGCCCAGATTTCGGCGACGCGCCGGGCGAGCAGGGAAAGTTTTTCCCGCGTCAGTATGCCGGCGCCGGCGTGCAAATCCGGACCGCGCGTAATCAGGCAGGCCAGCACGGAATTCTCTTCGGCCAGCCGTTCCAGCCAGACGGTGGCCCGGCCGGCGTCGTCGAGCCAGGGGACGGAACGCGTGGATTTTTTCGGCGGCGGGGGTTTGAGGATGTCCAGCACCGATTCCTCGGGCTCTTCCGGGGCGACCTCCGCCAGTGACGGCGCCTTCACGCCCAACAGGCCGGCGATGTACGGCACCAAGTCCGGCAGGTAGAAGGGTTTGGTCAGGATTCCCTGGACACCCAGCGCGGCGACGTCCGGATTTTCAGGATCGTTATCGGGCGGAATGGCCAGCAGGATCATCTCCGGCCGCACGTCCTGCATTACGCGGATCAACTCATCCGCCGGGCCGTCGGGAAGGCGGAAATCGACAATCGCCAGATCGACGACCCGGCTGGATATGATCTGGAAGGCCTCCCTGCCCGTCGGCGCCAGCGTGCAATCGAAGCCCACCGAAGCAAGCGCCTGCTGGAGCATGGCCGCCAATCCGGGGTTGGGATCGACGATCAGGATCGCGGGGGACATGGGCTAAGTGTAGCATAGAGGAAGGCAAAGAACCCGGGATCTTGGTACTCCGGGCGCCGTTAAAAGGGCCCGCGGCGCTCCAAGGAACGCCGCGGGGAAACGGGGGGTTGTCCGCGTGCTACGCCGAAGCGGAGTCGCCATTGCCGTTGCCGGCCCCCGGTTTTCCGTTGTTCTTGGTCAGGACGTAGATCAGGATGAACCCCAAGCCGAAGAACAGCGGGATGAAGGCGAGGATCATCCACGGACCCAAGCCCAGCGGGTAGCCGCTGTAAATACCCAGCGGCCACAAACCGGCGGTCAACGCCAGGCCGAGCGCGGTGATCACCACGCCCCAACGCAGGGCGCCTTTTCCGTCTCCGCGCTGATCGACACGG
>JBJYXS010000268.1:0-5164 GCA_046260075.1 Anaerolineales bacterium
TCGGAATCATATTCGAAACGAGGTTCCGGAACGGGGAGGGGTGAAATTTTCACATGGTTTTGAAGGCTTTTTTCATCCATCGGTGTGCTGAAGGCGATTTCCAAACCGGCACGCGACGGGTCGAAAATATCAGACCGCCATGAAGTGAGATGGCGAATACGCGGCAAGGGGACGGTCTTGAGTGCAACGTTCAATCCCTCCCGGAGGGCACCACCGGATTCAGCCTCAGCACTTTTTGCCAATGTAAGATGGTATTTTGTGTCCGCTTGGAACAGATTGACCGGTCTGAAGGTCAGCATCGTATTCGTTTCGTTCCAGGTTTGTTGGATCGGGCATACTACTCCGGTTTCGGCATCGGTAATGGAAAGGGCGGCCGATACGCTCTCGGGTTTCATCGGCTGCAGGAAGGTGACGATGAAGGTCTGGTCAAGCAAAACATCATTAATCCATTCTGAAGAATGGACGGCACGGTTTAGCAGCGCAAAGTCCGCGATCTCCGGAGCCCGGGTGGCGAACCGCCATACGTACTTCTCCGCCAGAGTTTCCCCGGAGAAATCCTGCAGTCCGGCGGGGACGATCACCGCATATTCGATTCCACTCTTCAGATATGATTCGGGGGTGAAGACGTAGACCGACGTGCTCACCCATTCGCCGCTGCCCGCGACGGGAGGCGAGATCCGAATCGGGACTACATGGTGAGCGGAATCTTCGACATCGGCCAACGCGACGATCGGACGGTTGAAGACAACGGTGATTGCGGATTCGATTTCGACATCCTGCGATCCATCCGCGGGGAACACCTGGCCGACCGCCAGTGCGTCAACGGTCCGGAATTCGAGACGGATATCAGCGCCCGGGGAGGAACCGTCGCGCGCGACGGCGGCGGTGGTTACCACACCGGTGTATTCCGACGTTGGAGAAAGCGGCCGATCCGGTTCGAAACGCAGGGTTTCGGACTCCGGCCAGCTGATCGTTCCGGAGATCACCTCTCCGGTGGAATCATAAAAACGCCAGGCACTGCCGGTCGTCCGCGGATCCATGCTGCGGTCGAAAGTGAGGTCGATAACGGGCGAGAGCGGCAGGCGCTGGCCGGCGATCGGGTTTTGCCGGACGATGTGCGGGCCGGTTTCGCCGAGCGCCACTGAAAGGGTCGGATCGGCGGCGGAATCCGAACCCGCGCCGCGCATCAGGGCCACCGATCCGCCGAGGATAAGTAAGAGGACGGCGCCCCCGACAATAAACGGCCAACGATACTTTTTCATGTGTTCCCTCCCGCCGGTGGATTGCCGCCCCGGTGTCGAATGACAGGGTACCCGATGATCGCCGGGTTGTGTTAAACCCATGCCCGTCGAATGCAATACGGAATCCCTACATCCTCCGTACGATGATGAAAAAAGGAGGCAGGCCTCCGCCTGCCTCCCGGCATTCGCAATTTTTCCCGCCGCGCCGTCACGGCATGGATACGGTGTACGTCATCCCTCCGCTGCCGCCCTCGCCGGAAAAATCCACCGTCTTGGTCGCGCCGGTGTCGGCGGTCGTTCCGATCGGCAGAGTCCAGACGACGGGCCGCTCCATCGCGCCGACCGGGATGGGAATCTCCACCTTCTGGTCTTTCTTTTCCCCGCACATAATCGTCACCGAGGCCGCCTCGTAGTATTCCTGGATGTTGAGAGTCAGCGTGCCGTCGATGCAGGTCCCGGTCACGTAGGCGCGCATGTTGGTCGTCCCCTCGCCGTCGGTGCAGTCCTTGAAGTCCTTGGCCGTCACCGTGGCCTGGATCGGTCCGGTGCTGATGTTGTAGATCCCGAGTTTCAAGGCCGGATCCTGGGTGACGGAGGATTGGATGAGGTTGATCGTGTAGGAACCGTTCAATTTGAGTCCGAACATGCCCACGCCCGGCAGGCCCCACGTGACGTCGTGATCGAAGGTCAGGGTCGCCGACGTGTTCTTTTCCGGGCAGTTGAGGGGCGCGAGGGGGATCTCGTTGCTTTCGGGATCCCCGCCGCCGGCATCCGAATCGGAACGCGAACCGCCCGATACGGGCAGCGAGAGCAGGCTGCAGGAAAGCAGCAAAAAGGAGCACGCCGCCAAGGCGGCCGTGCGGACGCAGCGGAAGGAACGGAATCGTTTGCTCATTTGCATCCTCCTTGGGCAAGAAAGGTCGTTGGTTTCCACATTAACATACATTACACCATCCCATGCGGTTGCCGAAAAAAGCTCCGGAAAACCTCCGCAAAACCTCCGACCGGGCGGCAATGGACAGGATGTACAGGATGACTCAGGAATGACAGGATTTCAATTATTGTCCTCCCGAGGGTGCGCGACCTCTATTACTTTGTCATCCTGGGATTGCGATTTTTGTTTTTCTGTCATCCTGAGGCTGCGGTTTTTGCTTTTCTGTCATCCTGAGGCTGCGGTTTTTGCAGCCGAAGGATCTCCTCGACGCAGGGGAAGAGATCCTTCGGGGGCGGAAACCACGCCCCCTCAGGATGACAAAGAAAAATCCTGAATCATCCTGTCAATCCTGTCTATTTCTCCCTCCACCCCTCCAGCGCTTCCACTGCGCGGCGGGCGCCGCCCAGGGAGCGTATCTTTTCCCCCAGCCGCTTGGCGTTGGCCGCGCACTCCGCTTGCATGCTCATCGCCTCCGCGATCCAGCGCTCCGTGAAATCCGGCAGCTCGCCGACGCGTCCCGCCCCGGCCTTCTCCACCATCTCGCCGTTGAAGCGGCGCTCGAAGATCGCCCCGGGGAAGACGATCAGCGGAACCCCGTGCGAGAGTGATTGGATGATCGTGTTGTGCCCGCCGTGGCAGAAGGTCCATTCGCAATGCGGCAGCAGCGTTTCGGCGTCCCAGAAATGCCGGATCGCGACGTTTCCGGTGCGTCGTTCGCCGGCGACGGTTTGCGATCCGACGCAAAATTGTATGTTTTGCGGATTATTATGTTGCAGGGGCAAAGCGCGCTGCGCCCCTGCGGTATTTCCACCCATCTTCGCCAACACCCGCACCGCCTTCGACAACTGCACCGAACCGCTTCCCATGTAGACGAACGCGTAACGTTTCCCGGGCTCGGGCCGGAAGGCCTGTTCCGAGGCGGCCCGGAACGAGCGGAACAGGCTGCCGGTGAAGACGTAATCCGGCGTGTCCGGGAGATCCGATTCCAATTCCGGTATGGAAGGGATGATCTTGAGCGTGCGGCTGTCGAGGATCATCTCCTGCGGCTCGGCGGGAGCCTTGCCGTAATCGGCCAGCACGCGGTTGCCGGAAGCCTTGAGCTTGCGCCAGGCGAAATCGCCGGTGCCGGTGGTGAACACGCCCGCGAAGGTGCAACCGATCGGGATGCCGCGGATGCGCGAGACGAGCAACGCGCCCGGATCCACTTCAGTGAAGAGAATATCCGGCCGGAACGCGTCGACCGCATCCAGTTCGGCCTTCACCAGGCGGCGCAAATATCCGTAGCCGGCCATTCCGGTCATCATCAGCACCAGCCAGATGCTGCCGAACGAGCGGCCGGGCGGGACGGGCGGGGCCATATCCTGGCTGCGGGCCGCAATAACATCCGAAATCGGCTTGGGCAGCCCGAACATCGTCGTTTCCGGGATGGAGTAGACCTTGTACTCCAGCTTTTTCAGCCTGTCGGCCAGGTATCCGGATGCGCAGAAGGCGACGTCATGTCCGCGCGCCCTGGCCTCGTGGCCGACCGCGATCACGCGCGTCAGGCTCCCCCAGGAGCCGGTGGGCGGGGAGAAGAGCGGGATGAGGATGTTCAAAGTGGATCTCCTTTTAATAGACAGGATTTACAGGATTGCTCAAGATTGACAGGATTTCTAAGGACAATGGGATAAACCATCCACCATCGCAGAAATGAAACAAAAATATGCAGACGGAATCCTCTTGTAAAAAAAACGGAAAATTAAGGGACAATCCTGTAAATCCTGTCCATTACTCTTCGATCGTCCATCGTCCGTGGTCCATCGTCTACAATCCGTCAATTCCGCGCCGCCACGTATATATCCGCCTCGAGCATGACATTATCTTTGTAGAAGTGATGGGTGAAATAGACATTGCCCTCGTAATCGGTCGAGGCCTCTCCGGCGAAGGGAGCGAACATCCGCACCGGAGCGCCCCACTCGCCGCCGACCCGCCGCGAACGCCACAATTCGGAATAGCCGGCCATGCGCGTGAACCACAGTTCGGCGCCGTCGGGCGAGACGAACGGCCAGCCGTCATCCTGGGGCGAGTTCACCGCGGCGAGGTTGACCGGCGGTAGCCACTCCCCCTCCACGTTTTCTGAAACCCAGATATCGTATCCGCCCAGGCCGCCTTCCCGGGAGGAGTGGAAGTAGAGTTCGCGCCCGTCGGCGGTGATATGCAGCTCGCCCACCTCGTATTCGGCCGGAAAATCGTCCTCCCGCCAATCCTGCCACACGCCGCCGATCCGTTCGGCCGTAAACCAGTGCAGGCCGGTATAGCCTTCGCGCGCCGAGCAAAACCACATCTTTTCCCCAAGCACGAACCCGCAGCCGTCGAGGGCGGCCTTGCCCGGCTCCTGGAGCAGCACCCGTTCGGCCGTTCCCCATGCGCCCGCTTCCTTGCGGAACGCATAGATCCCGGTCACCCCGTCGACGACCTGCTGCTCGAGGGGCGCGCCGACGTCCGGCGTGAAGAAGAGGTAGAGCGTGTCGCCGTCCGGCATGATGAAGGCCGAATCCTCCCCGCCGGCCGTGTTGACCGGATAGGGGAGCGGGATGGGATCCGCGTATTCGCCGGTCAGTGATTTCACCGGATACACGTCCTGTTCGGGGGTGATCTTGACCTGTTCGGGGGGAATCCGGCTTTCCCGGTCCGGCGGCGGCGCGGGGGTTTGCGTTGCGCCGGCGCACGCGGCCAGGCAACAGGCGAAGCCTATCGCCTTCATCCCGTGCATGCCGCGGCGAATGAACTGCTTCATGGAGTGAGCCGCCCCATCATCGCTCTCCGTCCCGGTACGCTATCCGGACGGTCCGGTGGCGGCCCGGCGGGCGGCCTGCTTCTGGCGCCGGATGTGCTTGCGCTTGCTCTTGGAGAGCCTTTTCTTCTTCGTCGTTTTCTTCTTGGCGCACATGGGCATCCCTCCTGGCTTGGACTGCGGCGGGCCCGGCCCGTGACGGCCTCGGGCATGGAT
>JBJYXS010000268.1:5264-8315 GCA_046260075.1 Anaerolineales bacterium
ATTTGGATGACCAGGAACAACATCACCCCCGCATACACCACGCAGCCCCAGTTCCTGCGTAAGAAACCCGGGCGGCGGATGGGAACCGGGTGCTTCATCCGCTGGGCGTAGGAATCCGACCAGCCGATCTCGTCCTCCTCGTCGGCCGTGCCCCACCAGTCGATCGCCTCCTCGTCGCGCCAGACGATGTGGCCGCCGGGGTACGGATGTTTTCGGTCGTAGGCCTTCCGCTTGACCGGGTCCTTGAGGATCCCGTAGGCCTGGTTGATCTTCTGCATCCGCCTGGTGGCCGCCCCCGAGCCGCCCTTATCCGGGTGGTACTTGCGCGCCAGCGCGCGGTAGGCGGCGGCGATCACCTCGGGCTCGGCGTTGCGGGCGACCTGGAGCATGGCGTAGGGATCGATCGGCATGGGGGGAATTATAGACCAGACCATGGACGATGGACGATGGACCATGGTTCCTGTCATCCTGAGGCTGCGTTTTTTGCAGCCGAAGGATCTCATCGCCGTAACAGAGGAGATCCTTCGGCCGCATTTCATGCGGCCTCAGGATGACAAAACAGCAGAGATCACGTGCCCTCCGGACCGACCTATAGTCGATCCGGGGCAGGCTCAGGATGACGGATCCGTTGCTCTTCTCGACCGTCGATGGCCTTTTGCCTTCGTAAAAAATCCTGTCAATCCTGCCAAATCCTGTAAATCCTGTCTATTTCTTTTCGATAGTCGGCGGCCGTGACCGGCCGTATGCCGCCGGAATTGTATGTTAAACTACAAGCCGGTGAAACCCCTCGTCTTCCATTGAAAGCCCGCATCGCCCCGGCCGGGCTCGCCAAAAGGAAAACACCATGAACAAGGACCTCGCACAGCAAGCCGCAGACCGGCGCAAGCTGGAGCAGCAGCAGGATAAGGAACGCCTGGCGCGGGCCGAAGAACGCCGGCAGCTGGAGATCCAGCAGGAAAAAGCCCGCAAGGACCGCCAAGCC
Organism: Anaerolineales bacterium; assembly: GCA_046260075.1. Classification (GTDB taxonomy): domain Bacteria; phylum Chloroflexota; class Anaerolineae; order Anaerolineales; family RBG-16-64-43; genus JAFGKK01. The sequence continues at coordinate 6,247 of JBJYXS010000268.1, forward strand.
GAACGGCAGGCGCTGGAGCGCGAACAGGAAAAAGCCCGTCTGGTTCGGGCCGAGGAGCAGCGGCAGATCGACCTCCAGCAGACGCGCGACCTGAAGAAGCGCCAGGAGGAACAGCGGAAAGAGGACGAGGAGAACCGTAACCGGTGGGATGAAAACTAGTCGGCGAGGAGAATAGACAGGATTTACAGGATTACTCAGGATTCACAGGATTAGTAAAGGAATGTCATGGCAAGGAGGGATGGCGTTGAAGACCACAACGCCATCCTTTAACTCATCCTGAAAATCCTGTCCATTGCTTTTTCGATCGTCTCCGGTCTGTTGTATACTCCCCCCATCATGACCCGCCGAACCATCGTCCTTTGCTCCATCCTGCTCCTCGCCCTCGGGTGCAACTTCTCCCTGGAGATGCCGGAATTGGGCGGGACGACCATAGTGATATTGCCGACGGCGACGTCCACCGCCACGATCACCCTTTCGCCCACGCCGAAGGCCACCCCCACCGAAACCCGCCCCTTCATCGTCGAGCAGACTCTCTACGAGGGCGAGCGGAACTACACCTGCGACCCGGGCGGCTGCTGGCGCGATGACGGAGAGGTCATCGACAAGCCGGAATTCTTCTACCCCGGCGTCGAGGAGGACAACCCGGAAATCCGCGCGCTGCTGGATTCGTTCGGCTTGCCGGAGGATATCGCGTCCGACGACGCGGAACGCTGGCGGCGGGTGCGAGCAGTGTGGGAATGGATGTACCGCCACACGGTGGTGATCAACACGCCCGAGGCCGAGGAACCCTGGAACTACCTCCATGAATTGACCTCGCAGGGCCCGGTGGAGGATTGGCCCGCGCTCGGCGAGATGGCCAAGGTCTTCGCGCGCTACGGCGTCGTGCCGCTCGGGGCCTGCAACTCCAAGGCTTTCACCATAGCCACCTTCCTGTACCGGTTCGGCGTGCGGCCGAATGCGATCACCGTCGCCCACTCCAAATCCGCCAACGGCAAGCAGCACCTCTACCTGGCCCTGCGGCTCGACGGCCGCTGGCTGTACGTGGACCCCACCTGCATCCGCTCGACCCCGGAACTGGATCCGCAGCCGCACAGCATCGGCTGCACCAGCGCGGATTACCGGCATCCGTACCAGCTGGAACCGCTGCCGGGCTCGTCGTTCCCCAAGCCGATGTTGCTGGAATGACGGCGGTATCGAGAAGCAATAGACAGGATGTACAGGATTTTTTCAGGATTGACGGGATTATTGGGGATAAGCAAAGCAAAGGGATGACGCATCCAAGCGGCGGAGAGAGGACAGGGCAGTATCACGGCCGCCGGCGGCCTTCGTCGTCCCTCCCGCACACACCCCGGCCGTCGTACCCGGACCCCCGACACCTTCACCGGGAAGCAGGCATCGTCCACGGTCTGTTTTTTCGAGGGCCGATGAAAAAAGCCGATATTCGACGCTTCCCCGGGAAAACCCGCGGACAATATTGCAGTTCTGTAACATGCCGAAAAAATCCTTCCTGTTGGATATACTAGTCATCAGGGGAGGTGAAGATGAAACGAAGACGAATAGATCAGACGCATCTGGCTCGAATCGCGGCCCCGGCGCTGGCGCTGCTGCTGGCCGCCTGCCAGGCGTCGGCGGAGACAACCCTGAGCATCACAGAGACCGCAATTCCGCCGACAGTCACAGCCTCACCGAGCAGCACGCCCGTCCCGCCGACGGCCACCGCGACGCCGCGCACGGCGACCCGGACCCCGATCATCCCCCACACACCGACCAAGACCCGCTATACGCCCCCGGCGGGTCAATCGTCGGCCAAAGCCGTCACCCGGACCGCCGAGGCGGACGCCGACGAGATCCGGTCCGCGCTGGCCGGACTGGGACGGATCGCCTTCTTCAACACCGACGGCCTCGCCACCATCCGCCCCGACGGGAGCGATCTGCGGATCGTCCGCGATGAGGCGGAGGTCATTCCGAGCGTTTCCTGGTCCCCGAACGGGCGGCGGTTGGTCTACGGTTCCGGTTTCCAGATCGGCGTCGCGGAAGCGGACGGCTCGGGTTATTGGTCGATCACCGGA
>JBJYXS010000268.1:8415-13588 GCA_046260075.1 Anaerolineales bacterium
CATCGTCGACTCCGTCAGCCGCGGCATGAACCCGATCACCAGCGACAACAACTGCGAAAACGACAACCCGACCTGGTCCCCGGACGGCGAGTGGGTCGCCTTCGCCGGCGAATGCGGCGGCATGCGGCAGCTCTACATGGTTTCCGTGGAGGATCCCGAGAAGATTTTCGAAATCCGGCCCAGGAATCCGGTGGCGAAATGGTCGCCGGACCAGCCCACCTGGTCTCCGGACGGCCGCTTCATCGCCTTCCAGAACGACCGCAAGATCATGGTGATGGATCTGCCGAGCCTGTACGTCATCGTCCTCACCGACGGCGTCGCGCCCGCCTGGTCGCCGGCGGGGGTGGAGTAAATCGACGGGAGGCATGCCATTGCGAGCCCGCCCCGGCGGGTCGGGCCGGGGGAGATCCGCCGAAGGCGGACCGGCAAAGTTTACCCCGGTGCCCTGCCGGGGCAATCTCCCGTCATTCAGAAGACGCATGCGCAAGAGATCCGGTCTACATATAGGTGGTTCCGGGAGATCGATTCGTCACCTCCGCCGCCGAAGATCGCGGCGGCTTCGGTTCCCCGCAATGACATACATCCTGTAAATCCTGTCGATTGCCTTCTCCTCGTTCGGATATAATACCCGGCCTGGAGGATACCAATGAACAAAACCATCCTGCGTTCGACCGTCTTCATCCTCAGCGCCGCACTGCTCGCGGCCTGTGCGCCCAAAACCCAGCCGACCCTGAGCGCCCCGGTTTCCCCGCCCGCCCCCACCGACACCGACGCCATCCCGCCCACGCAATTGCCGGAAGATCCCACCCCCACGCCCTCGGCCACGGCGCCGCCCGCGCCCGAGGGCTCCCACTGGCTGCTGATCAACACAGAAAACGGATTGTGGATGGGCTGGCCCGACGGCAGTTATTCCTCTCTGCGGATCACCGGCACAGTAATCGTGCCGGGCCTGCTTTCCGGCGCGCTCTCGGAGCGGCAAGGCCTGTTCGCCTACCTCACCACCTCCGATCCTTCCCGGCCCCACGGCAACTACCCCGACCTGACGCTCAACGTCATTCAGCTGGAAGGCGGCGGGCCGTCCGCCGTGATTCCGCTCACCTCGCCCGCCACCGAACCCTCGGAGGAATTCCCGTCGGATATCCAGCGCGCGATGGTCGAACAGCCCTCGCTCGCCTGGTCGCCGGAAGGCGGGCGGCTGGCGTTCATCGGCGCCCAGGGCGGGCCTTCGGCCGACCTGTACGAGTACATCCATGAGAGCGGCGATGCCGTGCAGCTGACGGACGGCCCGAGCCAGGCCTACCGGCCGCAGTGGTCGCCCGACGGGGAGTGGATCGTGCACTTCGCAGCGGAGAGTTTCGGCACCGGAGCCGGCGCCAGCGTCACCGGCGCCTACGCCGCCCGCGCCGACGACACCCGCGTCATATCCCTCTACGACATTCCCCAATACAGCGGCAACGAGGAACTCCTCGGCTGGCTGGATGCCGACACGGCCGTGATGCGGTCCTGGTTCGCCACCTGCGGACCCTCGAACCTGCGCCTGGTGAATCTGCGCGACGAGACGGTGGACGAGGCCTTCGACGGCTGCCTGAGCGCCGCCGCCGTCGGCGACGGCGCCGTGCTCCTGGCGCAATCGCCCGAAACGGGCGTCTTCGACGAATCCCCCCGGCCCGGGTTGTACCTCCTCTTGGCGTTCGGCGACCGCACCCCGCACCTGCTCAGCAACGACGACGTCCGCGACGCCGTCTGGGTGCCGGAAGCCGGCGTCTTCCTCGCCCGCACGCAGGATTCCCGCCTGCTGGAGGTTAACCTCGGCGGCGGCATAAAAACCCTGCCGGTCGGCGGCTCCACCCTGCCGGCCGTCGCCCCCGGCGGCCGCTACTGGGGGTACGCCTACGCGTCGCAGGGGATCTACATCGGCGAGTACGGCGCGGAGCCCGCGAGGATCTACGAAGGCGAGGTCGTGCCGGGCCAGATGATCTTCTCGCCCGAAGGCGACGCGGTCTACTTCATCAGCACCTCGGGCAACCTCTACCGGGCCTGGGCGCCGGATTGGACCCCCGCCCTGGTGGCCTCGGGCATACGGCCCGCATCCGACTGGTGGCTTTCGATGGCGTGGTTGGGAGGGGGATAGAGCGACGATCGAAAGAGCAATAGACAGGATTTACAGGATTACTCAGGATTGACAGGATGAAAAGAGACGATAGACCATGGACGATGGACCATGGCTATTGATCGATAAAGAGGATGTCATTGCGAGGAGTACCGGTGGCGGTTTTTCACCGGTACTCCTCGCAATGACAAAAATGCAGTATACCGGCCGTTGGCGGCTCTCCTCGCAATGACATAAACCAAATCGTCAGTTCCCCGGCGAATCGTACTTGCGCAGGCCGCGGTAGAAGATCCACCGCGCCAGGAGCGCGCACCAGACGGCCACGAGCGGCGCCAGCCAGGCCGCAATCCCCCACGGCGCCTTGTCGAACAGGTAGACGGCCGGGATGTAGCCGATAAAGGCGTAGGGCAGGATGGCCGTGACCAGGAACCGGATCGGCTCGCTGAACAGAGTCGCGGGGTACTTCGCGAAGTCCGCCATCTGGTGGACCATGAACGGGAAGGTATTGTAGAACGACGTCAGCCAGAAGCCGGAGGAGTTGGCCGCCAGCGATATGGCGGCGCGGATGACGACCGCGCTCCCCAGCAGCACCGGCAGGAACAGGATCCGGTCCGCCGTCCAGGCGATCCGGGCGCGGCCGAGCGCTACCGCCATGAGCACCGTCCCGGTGACCATGTTGCCGATCCCGTGCGCCCCGAGGTCGGAGACGACGACCTGAAGGATCGGCGAGACCGGACGCAGCAGGATCCGGTCCAGGTCGCCCAGGTTGATCATGCGCACGATCCGCCAAACCCCCTCGAAGGCGAACGAGACCGCGCCCTCGGTGAAGAATATCGCGGCCAGGATCAGCACGATCTCCCACATCGTCCAGCCCTGGATCGACGGGATCCGCGAAAACAGCGCCCCGAGGAACAGCAGCCCGAGCAGCTGCAGAGCGGCGCCGGTAATGAGCATGATCGTAAAATCCGCCTTGTACTCCAGCTTGATTTTCAGGTTCTGCGCGGTGAAGCGCGCATAGAGGAACAGAGTCCGGCGCAAGCCCATGGTCAGCCTCCCTGGATGGTGAGCTTGCGCATCGCGAAGTGCCAGACGAGGCGGGCGAGGAACCACAGCCCGACGATCCAGGCGGCCTCGAGCGCGAACGCGGCCAGGATCTGCCCGGCCGTCATCCGCTCGATGAAGATCAGCGCCGGGGTGCTGACGATCGCGCGGAAGGGCAGCGCGTTCGCCAGGCTCTGAAGCCAGCCGGGGAAGAACGAGAGCGGGATCAGCGCGCCGGAGAAGAAATCCGTCAGCCCGCGCCGGAACCAATGGATCCCCCATCCGCCGACGGTCCAGAACGTGACCAGCCCGAAGATGTAGACGACCAGGAACTTGGTGGTGAAGGAGAACGCCAATGCGGCGGCGAAGAACAGCCAGGTGAGCGGATCGGCCGGCGGGGCGGTGAACCCGATGAACAGCGCGAAGACCAGGCCGATCCCCGCCGTCAGCACTCCCTCGGCGAAGCCGTTGCCCAGCGTGATCGCGAAGTTTGCCTTCTGGTAGTCCACCGGCCGGATGAGTTCGACGGCGATGTTGCCGGTCCAGATCGAGCGCGAGACGCGGAACTCCGAGGAGCCCGAGATGACGGCCGAGGCGAAGAGCGAGACCAGCAGGTAGCCCTGCATATCCTCCCATGTCATCCCGCCGACGGATTCCCCGCCGGCGTAGACCGCCCGCCAGAGGAAGAATATCGCGATGTACGACACGAACTGCGAGACGATATTAATGAAGTACGACGCCCGGTAGGCGGTCGTTTCCTGGATCGCGCACAGCACATGTCGGAGGTACTTGCGGAAGACGGCCATGGATTTCCTCGGATGGCAGCGTGCGGAAAAAGGCCCGTCATTGCTTCGCGACCTTCGGTCGCTCGCAATGACATCGGTGGTTCCGCTACAGCTCGAGCCGGCCTTCGTACACGTTCTTGACGACCTGTTCGATATCGGGCTCCTCGAGCTGGAAATCCCGCACATCGAGGAGCGGGATGAGTATCTCCAGGACGTCCTTGGCGGTGTAGCGGAACCGGTCGAACACGACCGTCAGCTCGCGCTCGGCCGCCCTATCGATCCCGATCCCTTCCGGCAGACCTCGCTTCACCGCGACCCGGTCGATCGCGGCGCCGGCTTGAAGGCGGATCCGCCGCTCCTTGACATAGCGGTCCAGCAGGCCGGGGATATCCCCGTCGTAAATGATCCGGCCGCGGTCGATGATGATCAGCCGGCGGCAGACGTCCTCGATGTCGTCGAGATCGTGCGATGTGAACAGGATCGTCGTCCCGCGCTCGCGGTTGACCGTCTTGAGGAACTCGCGGATGCGCTCCTTGACCGCCACGTCGAGCCCGATCGTCGGCTCGTCGAGGAACACGACCGCCGGGTCGTGCATCAGCGCCACGGCCAGGTCGGCGCGCATCCGCTGGCCGAGCGAAAGCCGCCGCGCCGACTGGCCGAGGAACTCGCGAAGCCCGAGCATCTCGGAAAAGACGGCCAGGTTCTCGCGGTAGGTGCGCTCCGGCACCTCGTAGATATCGCGCAGCAGGGTGAAGGATTCGACGACCGGGATATCCCACCACAGCTGGGTGCGCTGGCCGAAGACCACCCCGATGCGCTTCGCATTTTCCATCCGGCGGTGGTACGGGTGAAGGCCGTTCACATGCAGCTCGCCGGCCGTGGGCAGGAGGATGCCGGTCAGCATCTTGATCGTCGTCGATTTGCCCGCTCCGTTGGGCCCGACGTAGGCCACCAGCTCGCCGGGTTCGACCGCCAGGTCGATGCCCGCCACGGCGACGATCTCGCGGTGCCGCGGCCGCAACAGGTGCCGGACGGCTCCGGCCACGCCGGGCTGTTTCACGGGGCTGAGGAAGGTCTTGCGCAGTCCCTTCGTCTCGATGACGGGCACGAATAACCTCCTGGACGGGAAGCGTTTATTATGCCACGTCGGCGCGGAAGGGCAATGGATGGGGTTTTTTATACTGTCATCCTGAGGCCGCGGTTTGTGCTTTTTTGTCATCCTGAGGCCGCGGTTTAT
>JBJYXS010000269.1:0-2848 GCA_046260075.1 Anaerolineales bacterium
TTGGCGGTTGTTCGGGGATCCGTTTTCCTCTGCTGTGCAATTAATGCCGGGGGATTTGCGCCAGCCGAAAATGCAATTGCCCTTTGAACCGCTGAAAATCTGGATATTCACCGGCGGTCCGCATCCCGTTTGGGGGCACCATCTGCCGTGGGCGGCTCTCGACTTCGCCCCGCCGGCCGAAAAATACGGATGTATCGACAGCCCGGAATGGGTGACGGCGGTGGCACCCGGATTGGTGGTGCGCAGCGGACCGGCGACGGTCGTCCTGGATTTGGATTTTGACGGAGATGAGCACACCGGATGGATTCTCTTCTACTTCCACATCGAGGAAGAAGGCCGGGTGCCCGCCGGCACCCGTCTGGAAAGCGGCGGCCGGATCGGCCATCCGTCTTGCGAGGGGGGAACGTCGACCGGAACCCATGTTCACATCGGCAGGCGGTACAACGGAGAATGGATTTCCGCGGGCGGCGTGCTGGCTTTCAACCTCAGCGATTGGATCGCCGGTAACGGTGATCATCCCTACGAGGGAACGCTTTCGTATTACCTCGAAGCCGTCTTGTATGCGTACGAGGGGGTGAAACCGTACAATCAGATCATACTGCTTCCCGGCGCAACGCCGACGCCTTAAGGCGGGCGACATCACCGTATGCGCCGCACACCGGAGGACCGGTGTCGTGGCACACATATTCCATGTTATAGTGATCTTGGCATCCAAGCCGGCCGGGCGATCGCGGTCCCGCTTGCGGGATCGAGGAAAGTCCGCGCTCCATAGGGCACGACGCCGGGTAACTCCCGGGGCGGGGTGACCCGCCGGAACAGGGCCACAGAGAAGCGCATTGCCCGTTTGATCCCGTATCGGCTTCCCGATGATGTGAAGCCGATACGGGATCAAACGGGCGAGGGTGAAACGGCGGTGTAAGAGACCACCGACGTCCGCCGCAAGGCGGGCGGTTCGGCAACCCCCGTCGGGAGCAAGGCCAAACAGAGGCGAACCCCCCAAAGGGCGTACGGTCCGGCCCGGACCGTCACAGCCTCGGGTAGGCTGCTGGAGCCGCGTGGCAACACGCGCGCCGAGAGAGATGATCGCCGGGCGGGGTGACCCGCCGCACAGAACGCGGCTTATAGGCCGGCTTGGATGCCGTTTTTCGTCGCCCGATCGGATAGCCCGGCTGCGGCATCCGCCGCGGATTGCATCTCCTGGCTGTCCGGCGCCGTACCGTAATCCGCCGTCTTCGGCGGTTTTTTCGTTTCATCTATAATGGTTCCAACCGCCCGAACGGGGAGATGCATGACGGTCGAATTATATGTAGGCAAGGATCCCCAAGGCCGCCCGTGGGAACCCGATTTCACCCATGAAGCCGAAGCCGCCATCCGGATCGCCGGGAAGGTGTGGCGCGCCTTTCACGCCGCCCGGGAACTCACGCTGCTGACGTTCAACCTCCATGCTCCCAATATCGATGTATTGGTGATCTCCGAACGCGGGATCGGCCTGGTGGAGATGAAAGGCCATCATGGGAAGATCACCTACGGCGAGGACGGCCACTGGCTGGCGGACGGCGATAGGATGGTGGGCTACAAGGTGTCCCCAGGCCGCAATCGTCCGGCCGCCTCATATCTCAATCCGCATCATCAAGTGCAAGGGCACGGGGACCGGCTGATGGAACGGCTGCTACCCATTATCCGCGAGGAGTATCCGGCGTTGACCCGCGGGAAACGCAGGCATCTGCGGATGCAGACGTGCGTCTGTTTCACCAATCCGGAATCCGACATCGCCGATCTCCGCGGGGGCCTTCCGGCGTGGAGCCGCGGGCGGTTGAAAAAGTGGGAAAGCGACTTCACCGTCGCCACGCCGGAGGATATCCCGGGGTGGATTTCCACTCTGCGGTTTGAGGTGAAGCAGGTGGACAAGCCTCCGTATTACCCGTTCCGGCTGAAGCCGGAGGGTCAGCGGACACTATTGGAGAAATTATTCGACGTGGAACGGTGGACGGCGGTGGAGCGCATCCTACCAGTTTCCCGGTTCGGCCGATTGCATCAGATGCGCGGGGACCGGACCGTCGCGACCTATTCCCTGTGGGAGGAGGAGACCTTTCTCGGCCGTGATCATCTGAAGTGCACGATCGTCGTCCCTCCGGCCCTGTCCAAGGTCAGCCGGGAACATGCTGTCATCCGTCGTGAGGCGGAGGGAGTCATCCTCGAGGATCTGGGGAGTCACAACGGGACGTTTCTGGACGGAAGCCGGATTTCCGAAAAAGTCCTGCTCGAAGACGGTGTTGTCTTCTCACTGGGCGGCGCCGGGCATTCAGAGAAAGAAGCCTGTTTTCTCTATCGGAGGATGAATCCCGGACAGGATATGCTGGATACGACGGAAGACGGAAAACGACCGGATTCCCCGGTTTCCGGCGAATCCCTGCAGCCGCAGGAAGGCAAAGCCGGCCGGAAATCGGATTCGTCCGGGAAGTCGAATAGCGTATAATTCACGTCAGGGCGGCCTTGGCGGTTTGATGGCATTCTGGTTGTTCCGGGCAAGGATGGAACCGCAAGAATCGCTTCCCGGGAGGAGGATCATGGGAGCCGGTCACCAATTCAACATCGACGCTATGCGGCAGAAACGAATGATGATCCATCCCGCCTGGGCCGGCGTGGGGTGTTTCACCATCGCCGGTCTGTCCGCCGCAGGATACCTATTGGGGAGTTGGTTCGTTTCCGAAAACGCGCAAGCACGTTGGATCCCGCTCCCTCCGGAACTGGCGTGGCCTCCCCAGAATCCTTACGTATTCGTCAAGGTCGCCATCGCCATCCTTGTCCTGTTGTTCGGATCCACGCTTTTTTCCATCGTATACGTGTT
>JBJYXS010000270.1:0-5447 GCA_046260075.1 Anaerolineales bacterium
ACATGCCGGTGGCCGCGCGCGAGGCCAGCATCTACACCGGCATCACCATCGCCGAATATTTCCGCGATATGGGACACCACGTGGCCCTGATGGCCGATTCGACCTCGCGCTGGGCGGAGGCCCTGCGGGAGATTTCCGGCCGGCTGGAGGAGATGCCCGCCGAAGAGGGCTATCCCGCCTACCTGGCCGCCCGCCTGGCCGAATTCTACGAACGGGCCGGGTACGTGGAGACGCTGGGCGGGAATTTGGGATCGGTCAGCATCATCGGCGCGGTCTCGCCGCCCGGAGCCGATTTTTCGGAGCCGGTCACCCAGCACACCAAGCGCTTCATCAGCTGCTTTTGGGCGCTGGATAAGAACCTCGCCTCGGCGCGCCACTTCCCCTCGGTGAACTGGCTCGACAGCTACAGCGAGTATCTGGAAGCCGTGGCGCCCTGGTGGGCCAAACAGGTGGGGCAGGATTGGATGGCCCTGCGCAGCCGCGCGATGGAGATCCTCAACGAGGAGGACAGGCTTTCGCAGATCGTCAAACTGGTCGGGCCGGACGCCCTGCCCGACGAACAGCGGCTGGTCCTGGAGACGGCCCGGCTGCTGCGGGAGGGCTTCCTCCAGCAGAACGCACTCGACGCGGTGGACGCCTTTTCCCCCGTGGAAAAACAGATCCGCATGCTCGCCCTCATCCTCCATTTCCACGAGCGGGCGGAACGGATCGTCCGGCGCGGCGCGCCGATCACGGCCGTCCACGACCTGCCGGCGGTGGATGCTCTGATCCGTATGAAGACCGCCGTGCCCAACGAACGGCTGGCCGAATTGGACGCCCTGGAAAAAACCGTCGACCGGCAGATGGACTCCCTGGAGGCGGAATACAAATGACGACATTTTCGGAACATGGCGGTCAGGAAGTCCTCGGTGTTCAGCGGATCGAGGGTCCGCTGGTGGTTGTGGAACGGGCCGGCAGCGTCGGCTACGACGAAGTGGTGGAAGTCGCGGATGCCCAGGGCCGGCTGCGCACCGGAAGGATTCTGGAGGCGGGGGAATCGACGGCCGTGGTCGAAGTGTTCGCCGGCACCACCGGCCTCTCGGTCGACGGCACCCGCGTCCGCTTCCTGGGCCGGACGCTGCATATCCCCGTGGCCGAGGAGATGCTGGGCCGCGTCTTCGACGGGCTGGGAAACCCGATCGACGGCGGCCCCGAGCCGCTGAGCGACGAGTACGCCGACATCAACGGTCAGCCCATCAACCCCACCGCCAGGGTCTATCCGCAGGATTACATTCAAACCGGTATCTCGGTGCTGGACGGCATGAACACCCTGGTGATGGGCCAGAAGCTGCCCATCTTTTCCGGCGCGGGGATGCCGCATGACCGGCTGGCCTCGCAGATCGTGCGCCAGGCGACGCTCGGAGCGCCGGCCGGGCAGCCGTCCGCCCAATCCACGCAGTTCGCGATCATCTTCACCGCAATGGGGATCAAGCACGACGTCGCCGCCTATTTCCGCGAGGCCTTCGCCGAAACCGGGGCGCTGGTCCGCACGGCGATGTTCCTCAACCTGGCCGACGACCCGCCGGTGACGCGGCTGATCGCACCGCGGGCGGCGCTTACCCTGGCCGAATACCTGGCTTTCCGGAAAAACATGCACGTGCTGGCCGTGTTCACTGACATGACCAACTACTGCGAAGCCCTGCGGCAGATTTCCAACATCCGCGGAGAGGTGCCCAGCCGCAAGGGCTACCCCGGCTACCTCTACAGCGACCTGGCCTCGCTCTACGAACGCACCGGCCGCATCCGGACCAGCGAGGGATCGATCACCCAATTGCCGATCCTCACCATGCCCAACGACGACATCACCCACCCGGTCCCGGACCTGACCGGCTACATCACCGAGGGCCAGATCGTGCTCGGCCGCAGCCTGGCCCACCAGGGAATCTACCCGCCGGTCCAGGTGCTGCCGAGCCTTTCGCGGCTGATGAAGGACGGCATCGGGGAAGGGCGTACCCGTTCCGACCACGGCCACCTTTCCGCGCAGCTCTATGCGGCCTACGCCCACGTACAGGACGTGCGAGCGCTGGCCTCGGTGATCGGCGAGGAGGAACTCTCGACCGTCGACCGGCAGTATGTGCAATTCGGGCAGGCCTTCGAGCGGGATTTCATCGGACAGGACGAAACCGAGAACCGGAGCATCGAGCAAACGCTCGATCTCGGCTGGCGTCTGCTCGGCAAGCTGCCCCGGACCGAACTCACCCGGCTCACGCCCGAGGAGCTGCGGCGCCGCTACAAGGAAGACCATGCCGCGCATTAACCTTCCCCCCACCCGCAGCAACCTCCTGCGATTGCGCCAGGAATTGGAATTCGCGCGCGAAGGATACGAAATCCTCGATAGGAAACGGGAGGTGCTGACTTCCGAACTCCTGCGGATCGCCCACGACGCCGAGGCGCTTCAGGCGCAGGTCCGCGAACTGGCGGCGGCCGCCTATCGGGCGCTGGAAAAAGCCCGGCTGACGATGGGACAGGAACGGCTCGAATGGGCGGCGCTGGCGGTCAAGAAAACCTACGACGTCCGGCTGACGTTCCGGGGCGTGATGGGCGTCTCCCTGCCGCAGGCCAAGGCCGCAGGCGGCGAGGAGGGAATGCCCTTCAGCCTGGGCGATACGAACGCGGCGCTGGATGAAGCCGTGTGCGCCTTCCGCGATTGGCGCAACCGGATCCCCGAGCTGATGGAATTAACGGGTTCGGTGTGGATGCTGGCGGGCGAACTGCGGAAAACCCTACGCCGGGTGAACGCCCTGGATCACATCTTCATCCCGGAATACCGGCGGACGATCGCGTTCATCGAGGGCGCGCTGGAGGAACACGAACGGGAGGAGATCTTCCGTCTGAAACTTCTCAAGGGCCGGACGGAACGCCGGGAACAAGAGATACCGGCGCCCTGATGCGCGGCGCTCCGCTTCGGGCCGAATCCGGGAATCCGTTCCGCTTGAAGTGCGGGGAGGTGTAGACACATGCCGGAGGGAATGCCGTTGTTTTCCAACATCCTGGTCCCCGTCGACGGCTCCCAGGCCTCGATGAACGCCGGCCGCCTGGCCGTCCGCCTGGCCGTCCTCGCCGAAGCGCGGATCGCCTTCCTATATGTCGTGGACCGGCAGGCCGCGCAGCAAATCGCCGCTTCATCCCGCAAGGATCCCCAACTGGTCGAATCGGAACTGGCGGCCAGCGGCGACCGCTGCCTGCGGCGCCTGGTCCGCCTGGCGGAGGAAGCCGGGCTGCACCCGGACCGGCACATGCGCATCGGCCAACCGGCTCAGGAAATCGGCGATCTGGCCGGCGAACAAGGCGCGGATCTCGTGGTGATCGGCCAGATCGGACGCGGCGGCCTGCGGCGGGTCCTCATCGGCAGCGTCACCGAGCGGGTGATCGAGCACGCCGGCTGCCCGGTGCTGGTGGTGCGGTAGAACAGACCATGGACCATGGACGATGGACCATCGAGCCTGTCATCCTGAGGCCGAACGTAGTGAGGCCGAAGGATCTCCCGTCATTAACACTTCATTTTCAATGAAACCAATCCTTGGAAAGATCCACCCATCCGGGATTAATGGATTCAATGAGCTTTATTTTCCTTGCTCGTTTCCATCCTTTTAATGTTTTCTCTCTGGATATGGCTTGGTGCATATCTTGGAAGACTTCGTAATAGACCAACAGAGAAATGTTATATTTTCTTGTGAATCCCGGAATGGCTTTCGACCGATGTTCCAATATCCGCCGTTCGAGGTGATTTGTCACACCGATATATAAAGTTCTCGATCGATTGGTTAGAATATAGACGTAGTAGCTCATTCATCCCCCTTTGGAAAACCGTCGTTCGTTAGTGTGTTCTACACGAGATCCTTCGGGCGCGAGGATCACGCACCCTCAGGATGACAAATGAACCCCTACGGACAGGCATGCTGCCAAACGCGGCCCGTGCGCGCCGGCAGCTCCTCAGCCGCCGGCGGGCCCCAGCTCCCGCGTTCGTACGTGTGCAGCGGCGGCGCGCCCGGGCGCTCCCAGCCCGCGATGACCGGATCCACCAATTTCCAACAGGCCTCGATCGCGTCGCTGCGCGCAAACAGCGACGCATCGCCGCGCAGGGCGTCCAGCAGCAGCCGCTCGTAGGCGTCGGGCAGAACACCGGCGAAAGATTCGGCGTAATGAAAATCCATGTCCACTCCCCGGATGTCTTTGTTCGAATCCGGGACTTTCGCGTTCAGGCGCAGGTGGATTCCCTCGTCGGGCTGGATGAGGAACGAGAGGACGTTGGGCGAACACTCCAGGCAGTCCTTTAATTCGAAGACCCGGAAGGGCGGCGCGCGGAACGCAACCGCGATTTCGGTGCGCTTTTCGCGCAGCGCCTTTCCGGAACGCAGGAAGAAGGGCACGCCCCGCCAGCGCGGGTTGTCGATCCGCAGCTTCATCGCGGCGAAGGTGGGGGTTCGGGAACCGTGTGTCACACCCTCGGTTTCGCAATATCCCGCGTATTGCCCGCGCACGGTGTCGGCCCGCCGGATCGGGCGGATGCGCCGCAGCAATCGCATCCGCCCGTCGCGGATCGCGCCGGCCGAAAACGATTTGGGCGGCTCCATGGCGATCAGCGCCAGGAGCTGCAGCAGGTGGTTCTGGAACATGTCGCGGACCACTCCGGCCTCGTCGTAATACGGCGCCCGGCGGCCGACATCGACGCTCTCGGCGACGGTGATCTGCACGTTGTCGATAAACCGCCGATTCCAGACCGGCTCGAACAGCGAGTTGGCGAAGCGGAAAAAGAGGATGTTCTGGGCGGTCTCCTTGCCCAGGTAGTGATCCATCCGGTAGATTTGGTCTTCGCCGAAGCGGGCGTGGATCGTGCGGTTGAGTTCGCGGGCCGAGCGTTCATCGCGGCCGAAGGGCTTTTCGACGACCAGGCGCCGCCAGGAACCCGATTGGGCGGCCATGCCCGAACGGCCCAGGGATTCGACGATCAGGGGGAAGAAACCCGGCGCGGTCGCCAGGTAATACAGCCGGTCGGCCGGAGCGCCTTCCAGCCGTCCGAGGAATTCCTCCAGCGCGGGATAGGATTCCGGGGAATCCAGCAGACCGCGGAAGTACCGGATACGGCGCGAGAATTCCCGCCAGGAAGCCCTGTCGAACGAACCGCCCAATGCTTCCGCCGCCGGACCCCGCAGCCGGTCGCGGAATTCCCCGTCGGTCCACGGGCGCCGCGCGAATCCGACGACCGTCGGGCACTCCGGCAACCGGCCCTTCGTGAAATTGGCATACAGGGCGGGGATTAATTTGCGCTTCGTCAGATCCCCGCTGGCCCCGAAGATCACCAGGGTCACGGGTCGGCACGTCTCGGCCATATCGGGGTCTCCGCCGCGGCGGCTCCGCGGCTTCCACAGATAGTAGGGGAGTTGCGCCTCTTTGACAAGCCCCTCGCC
>JBJYXS010000270.1:5547-9251 GCA_046260075.1 Anaerolineales bacterium
CGCCGGATCAACGCCGAGATCGAGAAGGGCTACACGCTCATCTGCGGCACCGACCAGGGGATCTACGCCGAAGCGGAACCGCACCCCACGTCGCTCGTCCTGACGGCGACGACCCGCGACGGGAAGCGGCACGGCCCGGCGGAGATTCCGATGCAGCCCAGGGCTCTCCTGGAGGAAGCCGAAAAGGGGGGATTCTGGAGCTACATCGCCGGGGTGGCCTACCAGATGCTCACCCACCACCACGTGCGCGGGCTGGTCATCGACAATTATGAAACCGACCTGCCGATCCGCAAGGGCCTTTCCTCCAGCGCGGCGATCTGCGTCCTGGCGGCGCGGGCCTTCAACCGGGTGTACGACCTCAAGCTCACCGTGCGCGGGGAAATGGAACTGGCCTACATGGGCGAGATCACCACGCCCTCCCGCTGCGGCCGGATGGACCAGGGATGCGCGTTCGGCAACCACCCCGTGATGATGACCTTCGACGGCGACCGGCTCGACACCGACACGCTGACCGTCGCCGAAAACCTTTACTTCGTCGTCGTCGACCTGAAATCCCAAAAAGACACGATGGAGATCCTCAACCGCCTGAACCGCTCCTACCCGATCGCGGAGACCGAGATCGAGCGCGGCGTGCACGAGCTGCTGGGGCCGGTCAACAAACGGATCGTCCACCAGGCGGCCGACGCATTGCGCGACGGCGACGCACCGCGCCTGGGCGCCCTGATGACCGAAGCCCAAACCCTGTTCGATAAATATGCGGTCCCCGCCTGCCCCGAAGAGCTGACCGCCCCCGTCCTCCACCGCACCCTTTCCCATAAAAAAATCGCCCCCCACATCTGGGGCGGGAAGGGGATCGGCTCGCAGGGCGACGGCACGGCCCAATTCATCGCCCGCAGCGAGGCGGATCAGAAGGCGGTGATCGAGATCCTGGAAAAGGACCTCAAACTCTCCGGCCTGGCGTTGACGATCCGTCCGACCCAGCGCGTCCGGCGGGCGGTCATTCCGGCGGCGGGCTTCGGCACCCGGCTGTTCCCCGCCTCGAAGGCCACCAAAAAGGAGCTGTTCCCGATCGTCGACCGCGACGGCATCGCCAAGCCGGCGATCCTCTACACCGTCCAGGAGGCCCTGGATGCCGGGATCGAGGAGATCATCGTCATCGTCCAGCCCGGCGACCTGGACGAGTTCGCCTCCTTCTTCAACGATCCGGTCACGATCGAGAACTTCAACAAACTGCCCAAGCACTTCCAGGAATTTTCCAGCCGGATCCTCGACATCGGCAAGCGGGTGACCTTCATCACCCAGAAGGCCCAGGAGGGATTCGGACACGCGATATTTTGCGCCCGCGAGGCGGTCGGCGGAGAGCCGTTCCTGCTGATGCTGGGCGACCACCTCTACCGCGCCGGGGGCGAAAAAACCTGCGCCGCCCAGCTGGTGGAAGCCTACACCCGCTACGGGACGAACATCCTCGGCCTGCGCCGGACTCCGGAGGAAGAGATCGCCAATTACGGAACCGTCGGCGGGGTGTGGGTCGATGAAGGCCGGGTGCTGAACGTCTCCGAGTTCGCCGAAAAACCGACCGTCGACTACGCCCGCACCAATCTGCGCGCCCCGGCCATGGCGGAAGGCGAGTACCTGACCGTCTTCGGGCTGTACATCATCAAGCCGCAGATCTTCGACATCCTCGAAGAGCACATCGCCAACAACGTCCGCGAGCGGGGCGAGTTCCAGCTCACCTCGGCCCTGGACCGGCTGCGCCGCGAGGACGGCTTCTACGGATTGATCATGGACGGCTTGCGCTACGATATCGGCATGCCGGACGCGTACTTGCAGACGATGGAGGCGTTTCGGAGGTAAGGCCGGCCATCGACGACCGAAAGAGCAATGGACAGGATGTACAGGATTGCTCAGGATTGACAGGATTAATATTATTGTCATCCTGAGGGGGCAGGCTTCACTTATTTGTCATCCTGAGGGGGCGGGTTTCACCTATTTGTCATCCTGAGGGGGCGTGGGTTATGCCCCCGAAGGATCTCCTCCTTTACATCAATGAGATCCTTCGGGCGCGAAG
The DNA here is from genome assembly GCA_046260075.1 of Anaerolineales bacterium. Taxonomy (GTDB): domain Bacteria; phylum Chloroflexota; class Anaerolineae; order Anaerolineales; family RBG-16-64-43; genus JAFGKK01. Next base: position 7,616 of record JBJYXS010000270.1, read on the forward strand.
GTCACGCGCCCTCAGGATGACAGAGGGGAAGTCACGCGCCCTCAGGATGACAGAGGGGAAGTCACGCAGCCTCAGGATGACAGAAGCAATCTTCCGATAGAGAAATGAGTTCTTTTCTGCGGCCGGGAGATTGCCCCGGAAGTGCACCGGGGTGAACTTCGTCACCTCTGCTGCCGAAAACCGCGGCAGCTTCGGTTCCTCGCAATGACAATTGCCGCGCCCCTCAGCACCCGATGCCGCGGGTGTAGAGCAAATAGAGCCCGGCGAAAAACAGGATCATCAGCGCCAGCGCGTCCAACTCGATGTAGAACACCCTCCGCTCCAACCGCGCGAGGTTGCCGATCAGCCCCAGCCCCGTCATCAACAGCCCCAGCATCCCCACCAGCAGGAAGGCCGGGTCGATCACCCCCAGGAAGCGTCCCTGCAGGTAGAACACGTCCGTCAGCCCGATCGCCAGCATGTTGAACATGTTGCTTCCGAACAGGTTGCCGATCGCCATATCGTCGGCGCCCAGCCGGACGGCGGCGACCGTCGTCACGCATTCGGGCAGCGAGGTGACCAGCGCCACCAGGGTGGTGCCGACGAAGGTCGTCCCCAGCCCGGTGATTTCGGCGATCTCCGTGCTGGATCGCACCATCAGGGGCGTCACCACCGTCAACCCGAGCGCTGCGATCCCGAAACCGATCAGACCGTCGCGCAGCGACGGCGTTCCCTCGGGGACGGGGATTTTCTCCTTGGCGCCGAAGGAAAGCCGCGGTTGATTGGCATGGATCAGCCACACGCCGATAACGTAGGCCAGGATGATCGCAACGCCGTCGAGGCCCACCCAGCCCACGCGCGCCGGGATATCGGCCAGGATGAAGAACACCACCAACGCGATCAGGAAGATGGTCAGGCTGCCGCTCAGCGCATGTTTCATCGCCGCCTTGCGCAGGATCCGTTCCCTGCGGTTCAACAGATCCAGGACGGCCAGCAGGAACATGTTGAACAGGTTCGAACCGAGCAGGCTGCCGGCGGCCAGATTGGGCACCCCCTGGGCCAGCGAACTGATCGTGGTCAGCAGCTCCGGAAGCGAGGTGGCCCCGGCCAGGAGCAGGATCCCGATGAACATCCCGCCCAGCCGGGTGCGGACGGCGATGACGTCGGCGTATTTGGCCAGTTGCGTGGCGGCGAAGACGATCAGCGCCGAGGTGACGAGAAAGACGATCCAAACCATCTCAGGCCTTCCGCGGCTTGCCGCTCACCCCGCGCACGACCGCCAGCGGCCAGGCGGCGAACACGCCGGTGTTCGGACCGTCGAGATCGGTGACCACCGTTTCCGTCGCCCGCAGGCATTCGTTCACCAGCCGCTTGCCGGGAACGATCACAAACAGGGTCAGGTGCCCCTTCTCGGTGAAGCCCGGCGAGGAGAAGATGTAGCGCATGGGAACCGATTGCTGCCGCAAACGCTGAATCCCGGTGCTCTCCACGATCGTGGCTCCGTGGATACCGGCGTCCTCCCAAGCCCCCAGCACCCCGTCGAGCTTGCCGGGGTCATCTAGCACCAGCATGATCATGTACATCATGGGAGTTCCTCCTGAGAGCGGGATCCTTTACGACGGCACAACCGTCGGTACAGTAAGGAGTATAACAGCCC
>JBJYXS010000270.1:9351-14393 GCA_046260075.1 Anaerolineales bacterium
AGTTCGCTCGCCGATCCATAAAATACCGCCGGAAGCTATCCGGCCTTGTTGGTCCGGATCCCGAACAGCGCATACAAACCGCACCATCCGGTAAGTCCGGTGATCAGCGGGACAAAACCGCCGATCTTCAGCACCCAGCCCCACGTCCCCGTCACCACGCCGCCCCATCCGAGGACCAGCAATATGATTCCCAAGACAACGCGGATGATCCGGTCTACCCCCGATTCATTTGCTTTGAAAAGGGCTTTCATGGCATGCCTCCTCTCTGGATTATTGCTTTATTTTAGTTGGATGCCTGGGGAAGCAAAAGGTGACAGGCCGGCCGTTCCGCAACGGATCCGGGTGGCGCGGTGCGGGGATGGGATTTACTCGAGGTATTCCGAGAGATCCAGGGATTTGTAGAGACGTTCGCGCGCCTCCCGCGGCATATCGGGCCGGGGAAGCCGGCGGTACATGTCCATCGTCTTGTGCAGGGTATCCACCACGATCCGGCAATCGGGGCACTGGGCCAGATGGCGCTCGATCCGGGAGCATAGGGCGGACGGCGCCTCGCCTTCCACGTAGATGGATAGACTTTCCAACATATCGCGGCAGCGGCTGTGCTTCATGGCGCGTCCTCCGATCCCCGGGCCGGCGGAGCGAAGTAGTCCGAAAGCCTGTTGCGCAACCGCATCCGCGCCCGGTGCAAACGCGTCTTCACGACATCCTCCGAAACTTCGAGCGCGGCGGCGGCGGCTTCCGTGGAAAGGCCCTCCAGCTCGCGCATCACATACACCGCCCGCAAAATTTCGGGCAATTCCCGGACCGCCTGCTCGAGCAGGGCGCGCAGCTCGGCCTTTTCCAGCTCCCGTTCGGGAAGATCCCGCCAGGCAAACAGCGCCTCCGGAACCGGAGCCCCCGCTTCCGGTTCGACCGCCTCGTCGACCGAAACCGTTTCCGGTCCGGGCCGGCGCAGGCGCATCATCGCCGCATTGTAGGCGATCCGGTACAGCCAGGTGCGCAGCTCCGACCGGCCGTCGAAGCCGGCGATGCCCTTGAAGGCGTTGAGAAACGTCTCCTGGACAACATCCTCGGCGTCGGCCGCATTTTTCATCAGGCGGAGGGCCAGCCGGTAGATGCCGGGCGAATGAATCTCGATGCATTCCGCGCAGGCGCTCCTATCGCCCGCCCGGATGCGGTCCAACAGATCGCGATCGTTGTGCTTTTCGCCCATAGGTTTAGATGCCGGAAAACCGCCGGGGTGACATATCCCCGGGGGGTTCGGGCGCCGGCCGCCCGGCGTTCTGCGGCCATTATTCCAAAAACCCCCTGCTCCGGCAACCGCCGCGAAAAATTCCGGATTTCTCCCCGGATGTCACCTTCGCCCTCCGGCGGCATCTAATGAAAGGAGAACAGATTATCGACCCGACGGAGGAAAAATGAACGAGCCGATCCATGTCAACGATGACGCCTTCGAGAAGACCGTCCTGCAATCGCCGATCCCGGTGTTGGTGGATTTCTGGGCGCCGTGGTGCATGCCCTGCCGGATGGTGGCGCCCGGCCTCAAGAAGCTGGCCGGCGAGTATGAAGGCAGGCTTCTGGTGGCGAAGGTCAACACCGATGAAAACCCGCGCTGGGCGATGCATTACGGCGTGCAGGGGATTCCCACCATGCTGATCATCCGCTCCGGCCAAGTCATCCGCCAGCAGGTCGGGGCGCTCCCTTACCCGCTGCTGCGGCAGGTGGTGGAAGAGGCGCTGGCCCAGCCGGTGCAGGAGGAGGCCCCGGCGTAACCGACGCCCGCGGGCTTCTTGCAAGAGAAGATTGAACAACAATCCATCGATCCGACGGGCCGGGCGCCGCCCGTCGGGTCCGAAAAAGGAAGAGGCCGGCAGCTGCCGGCCTCTTCCGCCATTTGGTTAAGCCAACCCACCGCCTACGGAGCAGCGTCGGGTTGGACCGTCCCCGTCCCCTCGGCTGTCGGCGTGTAGGCCGGGGTGGGCGGCGGGATATACTCTTCGCCAAGCAGACGCGCCTTTTCCTTGCGGTATTCCTCGTTCAGCAGACGCGCCTGGATGATCCCCTCCACCAGCATCTCCGGATCCGATTTGTTCATAAAGGCCAACATGGTATTGATGACCATGTTCATGTGCGCGATCTGGAAGGATTTCAGCTGTTCGACGCAGGCGGAAACCTTGATCGCGTCGGCCCGGCGGCGGATTTCCTGCAGGGAAGGGATGACGAAGATCAATTGCTCGGCCGGCGTTTGAGAAGCCAGGGCGGACGCATCGTAAAACTCCACCATCAGGGCGTCCATGCGCTCGACTTCCGGGCGTACGAGTTCCACCGCGCACGGTTCGGCCGTCGCGCCGTCCGGCAGGGCGGTCCGGGTCCGGGTGGGAGAAGAAGGTGCGGGTTCCGGTTCGCCCGTCCGGCCGGCCAGCAGGACGATGCCGACCACCAGCAGGATCGGCACGACGGCCGCCAGGATCAGAACCCATCGGGGGAGCGACCGGCTCAAACCGTTCAGATAAGAACCGAGGGACGGGTTCCCCGTCCCTCGGGGTTTAGATTCCATCACGGATATCTCTCCTACCGCGCCACCAGCAGGAACGTTCCAGTGAACGTCACCTTGACGTAAACGCAATTACCGCACTGATAGACGCCCTCCAGGATCAGCATCCCGTCCTCGGGCGTGTCGGGATGCAGCGGGTACACCTGGCCGGCGAATTGGTTCATCGGCAGTTCGATCCAGGCGCCGTTCCCGTCGTTGGCGGCGGGATCCCAGAAGAGGATCGAGAAGTGCTTGTCCTCCATGCCCTCCGGGATGACGAAGCTTACGGTGATCCATCCTCCGTCCGGCAACACCGTCAAATCGTCGACCGCCACATCCATTGCGCCGACCACGGTTGCGCCCGCCGGCGGCCTGCCGGGGAGATCCTCCTCCGCGATATCGGTGACCGTGATCGGATCCTCCACCGGGCAACCCACCTTGATCCGGCTCCCGTCGGGGAGGATCAGGATGACACCGGCGTACACATCGCAATCCGGGGGTTCCACCGGATCGTCGCCTTCGCCGCTTACCTCGACCACGTCGTAGGGCTTGGGGGGTTCCTTGTCGGGAGGCGGCGGCTGGCAGGTCCGCTCCAGGTCGACCAGGTAGTCGCCGGCCGCGTTGTTCAGGTAATCGGCCAGGGTGTCGATAGTCCCCGTGCCGTTGGGTCCCGGGGCGACGTACACCCCGTATCCGCCGTTGTCGTGGAAGACCCCGCCGGTGGTGGTCACGGTGATGCCGTCCGGCGGAATGCAGGCGAACACCCAACCGCTTTGGACCTCCACGCCGTTGCCGGCGTTTCCGCTGGCGGTGACGTTGTCGATCGTCACGGTGTTGGTGCCGACGACGAACAGGCCGGTATCGGCGTTGACGAACGTGCTGTTGGCGACGGATATCGTTCCGCCATCGTAGGATTTGATCCAGGCACCGATGCTGCCCGGCACGTTCCCGCTGTCGGTCGACACGTTGTCGAGCGCGATGTTCCCCGTCGACGTGATGGCCTTAAGGCCGACATCGGAGTTGCCGTTGAAGGTGCCGTTGGTGACGAAGATGTTGCCGGCTCCGGCGTTCGTCTGGAGATAGGCGCCGACCGTGCTGTTGTCGGCGCCGACGTCCGTCATATCGATGTTCCCGGCCGCGCGGATGTCCATGCCCGTCCAGCCGTTCCCGTCGACGAACACATTGGTCAGCGTCACATTCGCCGTGCCGGTCGTGTTGTCGATGATGATCCCGGTGTTGTTGCCGTCGGCGATCACATCGTTGAGGGTGACGCTTCCGGAGGAGTACACCGTCAGGCCGGTATTGGTGGCGCCGGAAAATTCGCTGTTACCCACCGTCACATTGCCGGTGCCGGTGTAGTTCACGATCTGGGCGCCGTAGGATCCGCCGGTGGTGTAGACATCCTGGACGGTGACGTTGCCGGTCGAGCTGACGAACACGGCGGGATCCGGGCTTCCGGCCGGGAGGTCGAACACCAGGTCGATCAGGGTGATATCGGCGTCGTCCCAATAGACCAGCAACGGCACGTCGAAGTTCGTGGTGCCGACGTTGCCGTCATACCCGCCGGTGGAGTCCAGATCCCATCCGCCGAAGACTACCAGGTTGTCGAGACCGTCCAGAACGGTGCAATCGATGACCAGCGGATCGTCGGGGGCGACGGAATCGGTGTAATCGCCCGCCTGGAAATAAATCGTTCCATCGCCGGAATAGGATGGATTGGCATCCAGGAAAGCGATCAGTTCCGAAAGGGAGCCGAACGACGGCGTGCATTCCGCATCGCCGGGTACCCGTCCGACCGGGCACCACATCGGATCGCTGAAGGAGTCGGCATCCGCTTCCGGATCCGGCTCGGCTTCATCTTCCGACTCGGGGGCCGCCTCGTCCTCCGGGGCCGCCTCTTCTGTCGGATCCGGCGTCGTCTCGTCGGTCGGATCCAGGGTTGTTTCGTCGGTCGGCTCCGGCGTCGCCTCGTCGGTCGGCTCCGGCGTCGCCTCGTCGGTCGGCTCCTCGGTTGCATCGGGAGTCAATTCCTCGGTCGGCGTTCCGTCGGGGGCGGCTTCGGTCGTCGCGACGACCGGCGTCTCCACCGGCGGCACGCCGTCGTCGGCGCGTGTTTGGACGGTATGCGCCAATTGCAGGATGACCACAGTCAGGAAGGCGACGGTGGTGAGCAAGCATCGTCTGGCGGTCATCGATTTCTCCTTCTACGGGGGAAAATCCTCCGAATTAAAAGAATCCCGGCCCTTTTCTATGAAAAAGGGTGGATGATTGCGGAATGGGAAAATTATACAATCTCCTCACGCGGATGAACAGTGACAAATGACATGGAATGCCTGTTTTTCAGGGCGATTCGGCCCTCCGTTGGTACTACGTATTTAGGATAGAGGTCCCGGATCGGCAGGGAATCCGCTGCTCGAAGGCAGATGAGCCTGGAAGGAAACCAAGACCATTTTGGTCCGGATTATCCGCCCCTTATGTGCCAATTGACCCTCATCTCCAAGGAGAAGAG
>JBJYXS010000271.1:0-4500 GCA_046260075.1 Anaerolineales bacterium
AAGGCAACCCGCCCCACCCGGAGTTCCGTGGAACGCAGGTTAAAAAGGAAGCGCCGAAGGGGCGAACGCAAGGTGTCCCGGCGGAAGCGGATCAACGAGGAGGACGGATAGAGGAAAACGCCCTTTGTAATGAACCTTCAGGTTTTTTAGGCATGTTTTATTGATTGCCCGGTCGATCGGCCTATGCTGGAGGTAGAAAAAAGCCGAACAAGAGTTCGGCAATCCTTTCGCACCGGAAAGGCCATGATGGAATCCGTCCTTTTCGGTACATGCTGATAGTACGGCACGGATGGCAGGTCCTTAAATAAAGGCCGCATCCGCTGTTTTGGCGTATAATCTGATCCCTGTTTTGCGGCCTTCCCGTCTTCCCCGTCTCGCCGCCGCCGCACCCACGGGAGGGCAGACATCGCGTATTGGGTTCTTTTGGAAGAGGATGATATGGCCGTAAAAACAAGTCCTCCGTCGGCATCTTCACCGAGCCACCCGCTACGGGAGGGCCATACGGCTTCCCCGGGTCGGAACGGGAAGAACAGTAGAATACCGATCCCATTCTTCCTAATCAGCGCGGTATTGTTCGCCATGGCGTCAGCGGGCCTTCCGGACTCCGACGCGTCGGAGGCGGGGATCCCATCCGGTTCGGGCGTACGGCCCGGCGCAGCCGCCGCACCCCGATATAACCCTCAAGGTCAGCCGCTGTTCCAGGCGACGGAAGACACCGCCACGCCGACCGAAACCCATACCGAGACCCATACGCCGACCGAAACTTTCACGGAAACCCACACGCCGACGGAAACCTTCACGGTAACCCACACCCCCACCGAAACCTTTACGGAAACCCACACCCCCACCGAAACCTATACCGCGACCGAACCGACGAATACCGAGACACCGACCGAAACCTTCACACCGACCGAAACGCCGACGGCAACCTTCACGGCGACCGAAACGGAGACCGGGACGCCCACCCCGACGGCGACGGAATACACAAATGGTCCCGCCAACGACATCTTCAACAACGCGGTGGCGATCACATCGCTTCCCTTTGCCAGCCACATAGACACCACGGACTCGAAAGTGAACCCGGCGTTGGATCCCGTCATTTCCTGCGCCGCCGTTCCGGGACAGCAATCCGCTACCGTCTGGTATTCCTACACCACCGACGTGTTCGAGGCCATCACGCTGGATACGTCCGGCAGCGGATACGACACGGTGACGGCGGTCTGGCGCGGAGAGTACGGCAGCCTGATCGAAGTGGCCTGCACCGAGGATTGGTCGATGACCGTCCCGCTGGCCCCCGGTGAGTACTACATTGAAATCGCGGAGGCCGGCGATGAAGGCAACGGCGGCTGGCTGGAATTTGATGTGACCAGCAGCACCTTCGCGGGCTTGCGCGCGGATTACTTCGACAACATGGACGTCGCCGGAACCCCGGTGCTCACCCGCGTGGATCCGAACATCGACTTTAATTGGACATCCACCAGCCCGGCGCCCGAAGTGCCGGACACCTACTTCAGTGCGCGCTGGACCGGCCGCATCCAACCGGAATACTCCGAGACGTATACCTTTACGGCGTGCGTCGACGACGGGGTCCGGCTGTGGGTGGACGGACAATTGGTGATCGACCAATGGGCATTGTACGAAATGTACAATTGCTTTGAGGGCGATATCGACCTGCAAGCGGGCGTGGAGTATCCCATCCGGATGGAATATTTCCAGGGAGAATCCCAGAGCATCGCCCAGCTCTACTGGAGTTCGCCGTCCCTTTCCCAGGAACTGATTCCCGCCGATGCGCTGGACGTACTGGACACGATCCATTCCAGCGTCGTGCCGGACGGCGTCCAGCCGGTGGCCGACGGATCGTCCACTTCGGCCATCACCGTGACGGTTCTGGATTCACAGGATAGTCCCTACGTGGGCGTGCCGGTTTACCTGCAAGCCAGCGGCGCGGGGAACAAGATCAACGGATACAGCGCCGCACCGGGCGAATGGGTTCTGATCGGTTATTCCAACGGCAGCGGGCAGGCGGTCGGCTATCTTTCTTCCACCGCCGCGGCCCAAAAAACAATCCTCGCCAAGGCGGAAGGAATGATTCTGGGGGATCCGGCCTACGTCACCTTCCTCAGCGGTCCGGTGGACAGGATCTCTGTGTCCCACATCCCGGGCCAGGAAGGCGCGGAAGCCGATTCCGACAGCAACTACCCCTCGGTATCGAACGACGGCCGGTATGTCGCCTTCCGCTCCTCGGCGACCAACCTGGTCGAGCCGGTGGACCCGTTCGGTTTTCCGAATATCTTCATCCTCGACAGGGACACCGACACGCTCTCCCCGGCGATCTTCGCCACAGTGGACGGGTATCCCAACGATGACAGCGCCCAGCCGGTGATCTCCGGCAACGGGCAGTACGTCGCATTTGCATCGTCGGCTACGAACCTCGACCCGAACTGCGATTCGGGGATCCTGTCGGTCTTTGTCTACGAGGTCACGATCGGAGCCCCCGGAACGTTCGAATGCGTGTCGATCGGACTGACGGGCGATGCGGACGGGCCCTCAGAGCACCCCGCCATCTCCTACGACGGACGCTACGTCGTATTCTCCTCCTACGCCACCAACTTGGTGACCGGCGGCGTGAGCGGCGGGAAAAGGCACATCTACCTGTACGACCGCGTGACCATGACCACCGAATTAATCGATACGGATTCGGACGAGATCCTGGGCAACGAGGATTCCGACAACCCCTCGATTTCGGCGGACGGCCAATCGATCGTATTTGAATCCTTCGCCGACAATCTGCTGCCGCCCGGCGAAGACACGAACGCGAACTGGGATATCTACCTCCGCGACCGTTCGACCGGAACCACCAGCCGGATTTCCGTCGCCCTCGATCTGCTGGAAAATCCCAACGATGGTTCGTCCCAACCCACCATCTCCGACGACGGCACCCGGGTGGCCTTCCTTTCCGCCGCCAGCAACCTGGTGCCGGTAGATACCTTCAATTTGTGGAACGTCTTCGTGCGCGACATCCCATCCGAGACGACCATCCTGGTCTCGATCTCCGCCACGGGCGGCTGCGCCAACGGCGACTCGTATTTTCCGCGGATCTCCGCCGACGGGGACCACGTCGTCTTTTCCTCGTACGCCTCTAATTTGGTGGCCGGCGGCGACGGCGTGGACTTGCAGGTATTCCTGCGCGATCTGCCGAACAACACCACGGTGAAAATCTCCCTATCGGCCGGGGGCGAAGAGGGTAACTCCTCCTCTGAATCCGCCGGACTCTCCGCAGACGGGACCGATATTGCCTTCATGTCGTACGCCGGCAATTTGGTGGCGGGCGACACGCTCGGCTTCTCGGACATCTTCCTGGTGGAGCAGGTGATCCCGGTGACGGCGCCGGCCAACGACGATTTCGACTCGCCGCTGGTGGTCGACTCGCTGCCGTACGCCAACCTGGAAGGCACGCTGGGCGCCTCGCGCGCGCCCGACGACCCCGTCCTGTCCTGCGGCGGCTCTCCCTCCCAGCATTACAATTCGGTATGGTATTCCATCACGGCCACGGCGGATGGCAGTCTGGTGCTGTCCACCGCCGGAAGCGACTACGACACGGTGCTGGCGGTCTGGACCGGTTCGCGCGGATCCCTGACCGAGATCGACTGCGACGATGATTCCGCCGGAGCGCAATCCGAACTGACCTTCTACGGCGAAACGGGGACCACCTATTGGATCGAGGTGGTGCAGAAAGGCGCCCCGGGAGGCGGGGACCTGGTGCTGAACATCCAGGAGGCGGAAATCCTTCCCGTGCTCGTTACCGTCCTCGACACGGACGGGGCTCCTGAAATCGGGATGACCGTGGAAGCCTTTGAAGGGGGATCCTACACTGGAATCTCCGAAGTCACCGACGACTACGGCGAAGCCACCCTGACGGTGCCGGAAGGCACATTCCGCTTCCGGGTGGTCAAGGACGGCACGGAATTCTGGAGCGATTACTGCACGCTGCCGGGCTGCACCACCGCCGACATCACGACGACGATCCCGATCGCCGTAAACGTAGTCGACGGATACGGCAATCCCCAGCCCAACCGGTTGGTTCATGTATACGACGGGACCACCGATACGGGGTATTGGGATTGGACGGATGATGGCGGATGGGCCGATTTTACGCTTCCCATAGGCAACTATCGATTCAAGACCCACTTGAACGGAAGGATTTTCTGGAGCGGCACGGAAAATACTTGTTCGATCCCCGGTTGTTTTGAAGACGAGATAGTAGTGGATTACCCGGTGACCGTTAACGTGATGGATTCCGATCTCGTTCCGGATGCCGGCGTGTGGGTGCGAGCGTACGACGGCGATATCATGACCCCGTATTTCGCACAAACCGACGCCTTGGGACAAGCCGCCTTCAGCCTGCCGGATGGAGACTACCGATTCAAGGCTAATAAGGGGGGCACATACTTCTGGAGCGACACCGTCAACGATTGTTCCGTCCCCGGATGCGATGCGGAT
>JBJYXS010000272.1:0-12768 GCA_046260075.1 Anaerolineales bacterium
GGATTAGTTGATATCATCGTCAACCATTAGTACGCGGCATTTCGCCTTCCGGACGTCCGGTCCGTTGTTCGCGTCGCCGCAGTCCTTTGCCCGATCCGCGGCATCCGGATCTTCCGCCGGACGACTCTCTGTAGTATTCATGCCATCACCGGTTTTCCATTTTCCTCCGTCGTAGACGACGCTGGACATCGGCTGCGACGAAAATGGCGGGGTCGCAATGCCCGCCGATACGGCTGTTCCCGCAGCCGGAGAATCCGGGCCCTGCGTCAAATCCGGAATCAGACATCCAGCATATAGAAGGGATGGATTCGCGGAGTTGGGAAGCCGGATACAAGTATCTTAGGTAGCCCCTTTTCACTCATCCATAAAAACCCCATTAAGTCGCGCATCGACAAGAGTCCCGGGTGGACAGGCAACGATTTCATGCCGTGAAATAAAGCCCTCTCCGTTCATCCGTCCGGCGCCGGCGGTATGGAAGATGCAGCCCGCCGAGGGACGCTTTCCACCATTCAAAATGCCGTTTTTATTGGGAATTCAAAGGCTATTCACCGGCCCTTTACGGTATATCCAAACCCATCTGGATATGCTTTCGGTAGTCCGACGGGAACAGCATGCCGCCTCCTGCGCCGGAAGGTTTGCGCATGGGGCGGACATCTCTCGGCGCAGGATGAGGAATGACGGTATCCGGCATGAAACGAAATAATCCTTCCGATGGTCGGGGGAAAAAGATGATGCCGCGCGCCTTTCGTGCCCGGAATATGCCGGCGGCTTTGGCCGCCGTGGAGAAGGCATTGGGCAGCGAAGCGTTGATCGTCGCCGTTCATCCGATCTCCGGCGGACCGGCGTGGCAGCCCTGGCGACGAAGCGGCGTCGAAGTTGTGGCTATGCCGTCCGCCATGGACTCTTCGTTTAACCAATCCTCCCCCTCCCCCAAGGATCACCGGGAAACCTCCTCCGGCGAGAGCACCGGCACGCCAACAGCAGCCTCCGCCCGAACGCCGCCCCTGGCGGAGGCGTACCCCCTGTCGTCGGGCGAGCAACTGCCGGATACCGACCAACTCTCCGCAGCGGACCTTCCCCCCTCATTGGCCACATTGCAGGAAAGGCTGATGCGTCAGGGTGTGGAATTCGAATGGCTTTCTCGAACCATGCGTTCCATCCTGGAGCAATCGAACACCCGGATACTGACGGATGAAAACCTGGCCCGGGAACTGGTCCGGCAGGAAATGAACCGGCGGCTGCGTTCTGACGGGGGAGCTTGCCTGATCCGCCGCAAGGTCATTTTCCTTGTCGGAGCCAGCGGCTGTGGAAAAACCACCCTCTGCGCCAAAATCGCTTCTTACGCCATGAAAGCCCTCGGCAAACGGGTCCATTGGATCACCGCCGATACTACCCGGGCGGGCGCCATCGCCAAGGCCCAGGCGTTCACCGCTCCCTTGGGGATCCCGCTTCACCTCATCTACCGCCCGGAGGAGTTGCCCGCCGTGATGGGCGGCGAGTCGGATTCCGAGCTCTTCCTGGTGGACACACCCGGGTGCAATCCCTATCGGAAGCACGAACTGGAGGAACTCGACCTTCTGTTGGCGGAAATTCCGGACCGCCACATTCTTTGGGTGGCGCCGGCCACCGCCAAGGAATTCGATCTGCTCGATACGTACGAAGCGTTTTCCCGCCTGGGAATCGGCGGGGCGGCCCTTACCCGGCTGGACGAAACGCGCATCTATGGAGGATTGTTCAATTTCCTCCGCCGCAGCCAGTTGCCGATCGCCTTCCTCTCCCATGGACCGCGGATACAGGGCGATCTGCACACCGGAGAAACCTCGCTCCTGGTCAGCCTGCTGCTTGGTGAAAAACCCCTTTCCCGGTAAACAGAACAATCCAAAATCGCCCGTGGGCTTGGCGGCGGGACTCTCGACCAACCTGCTGCCCCGCGAAAACCCTTCCCCTCCACCCGCCTCGGACGGGAAAACGCATTTCGGCGGCGGGCCGCGGCATCCGATTCGGTAGCTGTTCCCCCGCCGCCTCCACCGCCTTCCTGCCGGGGCGGCACATCGATATGCCGCATTGATTTATAATGAACCGTCGAGGGAACCACGGGAGAGAGGGAGGTATGGCATGCTGGTCCTGACGCGGCGTACGGAAGAAAGCGTTGTCATCGGCGATAACATCATCGTCACGGTATTGGGTGTGGAAGGGGAAAAAGTCAAACTGGGGATCGATGCTCCGCGCGATGTAACCATCCTGCGCAGAGAACTGCTCAATATCATCGAACAACAGAACCGGATGGCCGATAAGCTGGCCTCCATCCCGGAAACCCCCGCCCTGCGCGGATTGCGCGACCTGTTGGCGGAGGAAGGAGAAGGCCTTACTCCCGCCCCGCCCGCGGATTAACCCGCCCCTCCGCCGATGGACGGCGGCTCTCTCAGCGGAAACGCGATTCCGCTTTGTCCCATGCCGTTCGCAAATCCGAGAGGGTTTGTGCGGCCAGCGCAAACTCCCCGCGCCGGATCCGGTCCAGGCACCAATCATAAAAAGCCATCAGGTCCGACGCGTCTTCCGGACCGGCCGAACGCATTACTTCCTGCAATAATCGGATGGCCTGTTCCGATCGGGAACCGTCGTTCCTGCGACAGGCCAGAATAGCCAGATCGTATGCCATCCCCACCAAACGGTGGGGGGTTGACTCGCCTTCTCCGCGCCTAACCGTTTGTCCCGGGGCGGATGCGTGATTTCGTTCCATCATTCTCCTTCCGCCGGAAATGCGTCCGTCGGTTTTCGGTCAGTATGCCAGAAAGCCGGCGACGGGGAAGTAAAAGGACGGTAAATCACCCATCGCGGACGGATTGTGGCAAGCATTCGTCGGCGTTACTCCCCATAAAGTCAATCGTCCATCGCCTTCCGGAAGTACTTCCCGCTCAGCCGGAAGGAAAACCAAACGCCGGCAGCGGGTTTTTCCGGGATGCGATAAAATCAACTCCCATCGGACCGACCATGCCCCCGCTGGCGATTCAAGCGGCCGGAACAGGCAGCTGAGAATCGCCATCGATGAAGGAGGATCCGGATGCCGAAAATCCTGATAGCGGATGACGGAGAATTCCTGCGTGTCCGAACGGCGCGGGCTTTGGCCGTCGAGGGATTCACCGTCGTCGAAGCCGACAACGGCGTGACGGCCGTGGAGCTGTTTCAGGCCGAGAAACCGGAAGTGTCGTTCTTGGATATCTCGATGCCGGAAAAGGACGGTCTGACCGCGTTGAAGGATATTCTGGCGCTTCAAGCCGATGCGAAAGTCGTCATGCTGGCGTCGTTGGGGCAAGAAACCCTCGTGCTGAAGGCGATCCGCGCGGGGGCGAAAGACTACATCGTGAAACCCTTCGAAAAGGACCGCATCCTCGCCGTGATCCATAAAATTCTGGGGATTTCGATCTAGTTGCTTCTCTCCCGCGAGGCATCCACCGGTTCTTCCTGCTCCAATACTTTCATAAACAGCTTCATTATCTGCGGGTCGAAATGCCTGCCCGATTGCTCCCGGAGATGCGCATGGACCTTTTCATCCGGCCACGCCTTCCGGTACGGCCGCTCCGAGCGCAGGGCATCCCACACATCCACCACCGCAAACAACCGCGCCACAAGCGGGATGGCCTCCTCCCGCAAGCCTCGGGGGTAACCCGTCCCGTCCCATTTTTCATGGTGGCAATACGGTATCGGCAAGGACGGACGCAGGTAATTGATCGGCGACAACATCTCGTAGGCATATTCCGGATGGCGCCGCATGATGACCCATTCCTCGGCGGTCAGCGGACCGGGTTTGAGCAGGATGTTGTCCGGAATGCCCATCTTCCCGATATCGTGCAATAGGGCGCCGCGCCGCACGTACACCAACTCTTCCTCGCCCACCCCCATCATCCGCGCCAAGCGCAGGGTCATATCGGTCACCCGGACGGTATGGCCTTCGGTTTCGCGGTCGCGCATATCCAACGCCCGCGACCAGCCCTCGATCGTCGCGTCGTACGCCATGGCGAGTTCCAGATTGGAACGCTGCAGGCCTTCGAAAAGAGCGGCGTTGTCGATGGCGATGGCGGCCTGGACCGCCAGCGTATCGAGAAATTCCAGCCACTCGTTATCGGGTTCGAGCGGAGCCCGGTGGAAGATTTCCAGCACACCCTTCACCTGGCCTTTGGCCATAAGCGGGGCGGCGAAATAGGAAATGAACCCTTCCTCGGTGAGCAGCGGCGCGCGGCGGAATCCCTCGGGGGATTTGGTCAGATCCGGAACGCTGATCATCCGGCGCTCGAGGGCGGCCCGGCCGGCTACGCCCTCGCCCAGACGCAATTTGGTGTGATTGAGTACCTGGGTGTGGAATCCCCGGCCGGCGGTGAATTGCAGGATCTGCGTCCGCGGATCCAGGAGCAGGACCGAAGCGGCGTGGATCCCCAAACGGATGGTGACCTGGTCAAGGAAGAAGTTAAGGGTAACGCGCAGGTCCAGGCTGGAAGTGATCGCCATGTCGATCGCCCGGAGTGCGGTGATGTGCTGCAGCCGGCGCTGCGTTTGCTCATGCAAAGCCGCCCGGCGCAAAGCATTGGCGGCGATGTCGGAAACCGCCGAAAGAATGCGCAACTCCTCATCGCTGATCGCGTCGTTGCACCCCGCCCACAACACGCCGATGGTCTGTCCCTGCGAAATCATCGGCACGCAAACCACATCCGCCAGGCCGTCCATCAAGCCGCGCGAACCGCGCACCGGCAGAGGACCGGTTCCCCCGGTTCCCGGCGGCGCAGCGCCGATTCGTTTGCCGGTCCGGTCGGCCCACACCCCAAGTCCCAGTTCGACCACCATTTCGTCGCTGACGGCATCCTTCATCGCCAACGCCACGCCGTCCGCCTTGAGCAGGTCCATCAGTTGCTGGAGCAGAACCGGGTAGATATCGCTGCGGGTCGGGGCGGACCGCATGGCGCTGGCCACCGAAAAGATCGCCTGTAATTCCCGCTCGCGCTGTTCGCTGACGGTGATGTCGCGTATGACGCCTTCTACGGTTGCCGTTTCGCTGGCATCGCTCCGCACCGGAACCACGCGCTGTTCCAGCCAAGCCGTTTTGCCGTCCTTGCGTAAAAAGGAAAATTTCGGGCCAAGCTGCATCAGGACGGTTCCCGTCCGATCGGTATCCGCCGTCAGGCCGGGATCCTGCCCGTTGACCGCCACCCGTTCCGCCCACAGTTGGGCATTGGCGTAAAAATCCTCCGGGGAAAAGCCGGTGATGGTTTCGACCGTGGGATTCAGGTAGAGGAATTGCGGATCCTCGCCCAGACGATAGCGAAAAATGATGTCCTCGGCGTTTTCCGCCAGGCGCAGGAACTGCGCCTCGCTTTCGTGGAGGGCTTTTTCCGTCCGGTGTTTGTCGGCTTTGACTTCTTTTTCGCGGATGGCGCGTTCCACCGCCGCGCCCAGCCGGGCCAGCCGGTCCTTCAACAGATAATCGGCTGCGCCCTGGCGGATGCATTCCACCGCCGATTCATCGCTGATGATCCCGCTGATGACGATGCAGGGGATGTCGAGCGAACATTCGCGCAGAACCGCCAGCCCGCGCAGGGCGTCGAACTCGGGCAGGCGGTAATCCATTAGGATGATCTGCGGCGCGGTTTCGATCGCTTTCCGAAACCCCGGTTCATCGTCCACCCGGGTCGCCGCAACATCAAACCCGGCCCGCCCCAACTCGCGGATCAACAGCTCCGCATCGTCCGGGGAGTCTTCCACGATCAACAGACGCAATGGAATAGGCATAACTACCCATCCCCCCATTTTCAGCCAACCGTGGGGGGGGTGAAAGGATCCGGATGCTTAATTGCAGATTACCAGCATTTACTGTATCGTCCCGCCAACGATTGCACCGTAAGAACAATGTAAAAAGAAAGGCAACACGCTTTATACAGGGGATTCCTGCGGTTCTGGCGCCGTCCGGCGCTTCAGGGAAAAACGAACATTCGTCCACAAATCGGCATGCGGTTTCCCTGCATTCCCGCCGCTGCCGGTCCTCCCTCCGCGGGCTCGGCAGCCGTCAGGGAACCCTTCTCCCCCATGGTAGAATCCCGTTATCCCAGCCCGGAAGGAGGTGACATTCTCTCCGGGAAGAACAGCGCATGAACCGGCCTGCGCCGGTTGACGAGGTGAGGGCTCCCGGCTTCGCCGCCGGGCTAATCCCGGAAGCACCTTCCGGGAGAAAATCGAAAGTTCAGCGGATACCCTCCGGGCTGCCATAGCCCGATCTCTTCCCCACAACAGCAGGATCCGTCCTGCATCTCCGCCGATGGAAACCTCCCGGGCAACCGGGAACCACAAGAACCGGCGGCATGGCGCCAACAACATCCGAGTAATCCAACCGCCGGGAAGGATGTCCCTTCCCCGCCGCATCGGCATCCGCCGGAGGACCGGAATCCTGCTTGCGCGCGCCTTTCCCTCCGGCAAGGGCATGGGGGTTGCGGCGGAACCGACGACAGGAGGATGCACATCATGTGCGGAATTGTCGCATACATCGGATCGCGGGAAGCCGCGCCGATTTTGCTGGAAGGATTGAAACGCCTGGAGTATCGGGGGTACGACTCCGCCGGAGTCGCCGTCATCCATGATGGAAAGATCGCCGTCCGCCGCGAGGCGGGCAAGCTGAAGAACCTGGTTAAGGCCGTCCAAGCCGAACCCTTGCAGGGGTCGGTCGGTATCGGGCATACCCGCTGGGCTACCCACGGGGAACCCAGCGAGCGTAATGCCCATCCTCATGCCAGCGCATCGGGCGATATCGTCGTCGTGCACAACGGCATCGTGGAAAACTTCCTGGAACTAAAGGAGGAACTGCAGCAATCGGGAGTGACCTTCCGGTCGGAAACCGACACCGAAGTGATCGCCCAGCTGATCGAGCATTACGCGGCCGGCGGGACGACGCTGTTTGAAGCGGTGCAGAGCGCCGTCGGCCGGCTGCGGGGCGCCCACGGGATCGTAGTGATCTCTTCCCATGAACCGGATCGGATCATCGCAGCGCGCCTCGGCAACGCCGGCGGTGTGGCGATCGGCGCGGGCCAAGGGGAAATGTTCGTCGCCTCCGATATGCCGGCGTTGCTGGATCACACCCGCCGGATGGCCTTTCTCGATTCCGGGCAGATCGCGCTCGTCACCCGCGACGGATTCTCGGTGCGGACGCTGGAGGGAACGGCCGTCGAGGTTCCCCTCCAGACCGTCGACTGGGATGCCGCGGCAGCCGAAAAAGGGAACTACGCCCACTTCATGCATAAGGAAATCCACGAACAGGTGCGCTCGTTGGGCGATACGATGGCCGGGCGGGTGGATTTTGAACGCGGCGAGGTCTTCCTGCCGACCCTTCAGCTTACCCCGGCGGTCGCCCGCCGGATCAAACGCGTGATCCTTACCGCCTGCGGGACGGCGTCACACGCCGGGATGGTCGGCCGGATCCTGATCGAGCGTCTGGCGCGCATCCCCTCCGAGGTGGATATCGCCTCCGAGTTGCGCTACCGCGATCCGATCATCGACCGCGATACGGCGGTGATCGCGATCTCGCAATCCGGCGAAACGGCGGACACCCTGGCGGCGATGGATGAAGCCCGGCGCAAGGGCGCCGTGCTGTGGAGCATCGTCAACGTCGTCGGATCGCAGGCGATGCGCATCGCCGACGGATACCTTTCGATGCAGACCGGTCCGGAAATCGGGGTGGCATCCACCAAGGCGTTCACCGCACCGTTGGTGGATCTCTTCCTGCTGGCGGTCCTGCTCGGCAAACTCCGCGGCACTCTGCCCGACTCCGAACGCCTCGAGCGCGTGGCGGAGTTGCGGAAACTGCCGGGGTTGGTCGGAGAATGCCTGTCCCGCGAAGAGAGCCTTTCGAAAGCGGCGGACGCCCTGAAAGATGTCACCCACTGCCTTTACCTCGGCCGCGGCAGCAGCATGCCGATCGCTTACGAGGGCGCGCTGAAGTTGAAGGAGATCTCCTATATCCACGCCGAAGCCTATCCGGCCGGCGAGATGAAACACGGCCCGATCGCCCTGGTCGATAAATCCATGCCGGTGATCGCGCTGGCACCGCGCGACCCGTGGTACGAGAAGATGATCAGCCAGATCGAACAGACCAAAGCCCGCGGCGGGACCGTGATCGCCGTCTGCACCGACGGCGACGACCGCATACCGGCCATGGTGGATTTCGCGATCCCGATCCCCTATGTCTCATGGATGCTCAGCCCGGTGCTGACGATCATCCCGCTTCAGCTGCTGGCTTACAAAACCGCCGTCCTGCGCGGTTGCGACGTCGATCAGCCGCGCAACCTGGCCAAGAGCGTGACGGTGGAGTGAAGAGAAAGACTATGGACCATAAGCCATGGACGACGGCCGCTAATCGATGGCGAATGTTACCTGACCTCGGGGGGTATTTGTGATTTCCGGTCAAAGGTCATACCATTCACCTCAGGCGCTCCTCGGCTATGGTCTATCGTCCATGGTTCATCGCCGCCCGGACGCCGAAGGGAGGGATACGCAATGAAAAAAAGCACATGGATTCGATGCTTGCTATTTGCAATGGGGCTCCTGTTCGTACTCGGCTGCAGCATCTCTACCACGACCCCCACCGGCGGACCGGGAAGCATCCTTCCGCCCACCGACATGCCGACCGTCGGTCCGGGTGCGATCTACGGCGTCCTGTGGCATGATGTCTGCCAGTTCACCGGCGGCGAGGCGGGCGAACCGGTCGTCCTGGGCCAGGGGTGCGTGCAATGGGGGGCCGAATCCTATGAATTCGGCCCGAACCAGATCTACGACGCGTTCGAACAGGGCTGGGTCGGCGTCACGCTGCATCTCGGCAGCGGCGCCTGTCCAACCGCCTCCATCACGACCGCGGTCACCGATTCCGCCGGGAACTACCGCTTCGACGGACTCTCGGCCGGCACGTACTGCGTCTATTACGACGCCCTGACAGACGGAAACGATGTGATCCTGATCCCCGGCGGTCCGACCTTCCCTGAACGCGGTGAGGATGGATTCACGCAAACGGTCATCCTGTCCGCCGGCGAGGAAAAAGAAGTGAATTTCGGCTTCGCTTGGCAGTTCTACAACTGAGAGTTTTCCCGGGTGTCATCCTGAAACTGCGGTTCGCGCAGCTGAAAGATATCGCACCCTCTTCTCCCGTCATCCTGAAACTGCGGTTTGCGCAGCTGAAGGATCTCGCACTCTCTTCTCCTGTCATCCTGAAGCTGCGGTTTGCGCAGCTGAAGGATCTCGCGCCCCCCCCGGACCGGCCTACTGCCGGTCCGGGGCAGGCACAGGACGACAGACAAACGCGGATGCCACACGCGACTCCCGCCCCTTTCCCATGTCATAACGCCGCCGCCCTCGCATGCGAGGGCGGCGGCGTTTTCTTGCAGGCCGGGATGACCGGCAAGAAGGGGATCCCGGTATCCGGATCACATCAGGGACGGAATGCCTGCCAAGAGCAGAGAATAGTATTGATCGGCGGGAAGAAACATCAGAATCGCAAAGAACAGGATATAGCAAACGACGCCTAGAAGGACCATCCCGATCGACGCCAAGCCGACAATCAACCCGATCATTGCGATTCCGCCACCCCCTTCGCGCCCTCCGCTCCGGGCGATCTGGTGCCGAGCGATCACAGCGGCGAATACCGCCGCGACGCTGAGGACGACTCCGCAGCCGTAGCAGAAAATCAGCGGGATACCGAGGACCGCCAGCACAAGGCTGATGATCGCCAGCGGATTCGCCCCGGCCGTCGTCGTCCCAGGAAGGGGAATGCGATTCATGAGATCTCCTTTCCACAATCGACAATCGAAGATCGACCGTCGCCGTGTCGGGTGACGAGCAGGAAATTATCCCCACTCCGCCGTCGCCGGCCAAACGGGCCAACCCCCATCCTGCTGTTCCTTTCCGGAAAAGGGCCCGCATCGGGCGTCTACAGTGCCGTCGCCTGCTCGAGCCAATCGCGCAGCCTGTCGTATACCGCCGCCTGCTCCTCCGCCGAGGACGGGCCGTGCCCCATCGATTCATACTCCCAATAGGTCATGTTGTCGCGGCCGTCGTCATCGAACGCGGAAACGGCCAAGCGGGCCGACTCAACGGGAGAGGAAAGGTCGAGCGCGCCGTGGATGAGCAGGATCGGGATGCCGATCGCCAGCAGGTCCTCCAGCGGATCGTAGAAGAGGAAACCGCTCCAGCGGCGGTACGGCAGCCCGAAGTACGTCTTCTCGATCGAGTTGGGATTCCGTCGGATGTCCTCCGCGACGGTTTCCACGCGCCGGTATTCGCCGACTTCGGTTTCCGGCAATCCCTCCCGCCGACCCAAGATCTTGAATTCTTCTAGCTGCGACATTCCCCCCGAGCCCCACAGCACGACGCGGTCGATCGCGCCCCTGTGCGCGAGATCCTTGTATACCTGCGGCAAGATCACCCCGCCTTCCGAAACCCCGTAGAGGAAGACCGTCTCGTACGGGAACTCCTCCAGAAAGGCGTCGATCGCCGTAACGGCCGATTGCACCCGGTCGTCCATGGCGGAGAGTTCCCAGGCGGCCGACTCCCCTTGCGGACCGCCGCCCGGCTCTACGTTCGGTTTTTCGGGGATCAGCAGGTCGTAGGACGGGAACAGGGATGTTCCGAAACCGTAGGCGGGGCCGGGCCGGATCCAAACCCCATCCGATTGTTCTCCGAGTACTGATTGATATCCGCTGCCGTCCAGAAACACCAGGAGCGGCGCACCCGCCTGAGGGATTCCGTCGGAATTCCGGATGAGGTAATGGTAGACGACGAAATCGCCCCCGCCGAGGTCGATCCTGCGGTTCGACCAAAGCCGGTAATGTTCCTCCATGCTGCGGCTCAATTCCAGGTCCGCTTCCGCGGCCGGCGCCGCCGTCGGTTCCGCCCTCCCGCACGACGCGAGCAACAGGATTCCCGTCAGGGCGAAAATAACCCTCTTCATACTTTTAACGAAGCCTCCCTTTCGATGATGTCCCGGTGTCCTCCAAGTGAACGGCGGTTTCGTTCCGATTTCCTGTCCGCATCAGCTCCGCTGGAGTACGGCCCCCTTAAGTCCAATTGCTCTCCACCTTTTTCAGCCAATCCTGTGCAAGCGCCTCGAACGGGTCCGGTTGTTCGATCTGCGCATTGTGGCCGACTCGGTCCAGCACCGGCTTTTCGAACCGGGTGCGCTCCAGCGCCGCCTCGTCGGCGAAGGAATTTCCCTGCCACAACCGGTCAAGGAACGCCGTATCGCCCGCCCGCAAACCCGGCAGGATGCCGCGCCGGAATTTCTCCCGGGCCGACTCCGTCTGGACCACGGCCATCGGCTCGAACTCCGCCCGGCCCGCATCACTCAGCCGTTCCAACAGCCCGGGTTCCCGTTCCAGCACGATGTGTTCCGGCGCGCGCCGCCGGGCGGGGTCGGCATGGACCAGCGGGCACAGCAGGAACATCCCTTCGATCCGCCCCGTGTGGCGTGCGGCCAAGCCCTGCGCCAGGCACCCGCCGTAGGATTCCCCGGCCACGCAATATTGTTCCAGCGGCAACACCCGATCCACAAGCCAAGACACGACATCCAGCATCTGATCGGAATGGACGATCCAATCCGGCGCCGGAGTCCGCCCCATGCCGGGCAGGTCGAAGTAGATCCGCCTTCAGCCCGTACGCCGTTCGAAGACCGGCTCCCTGCGCACAAGCATCAGCCGGTGATCCGGGCCGAATCCGTGGATCATGAAGATCGGACGGCCCTCGCCCCGGATTTCGTAATGGATGGACGTCTCACCGATAAGGCATTCCATGGATAACCTCCGAAAAATAAGTCCTTTTTCGCCAGAAGGTTATCATATCTCCCGGTTTATGTCTTCACCTGCATCGGGTCTATCCGGCGGATCCGGCACCCGCTGTGCGTCCGGAAGCGAAAAGCGACGGCGGTATCTCGGATGCCGCCGTCGCGGTATGCGTTTACGCCCCGGCAGCCCCCTAGGCATTCCCGGTCAACAGCGACAAGACTGCCAACCCGATGTAGGCGACCACATGGGAAAGCAACACGGCAAGGATGATATTCAGCAGCCGGGCGTCCTTCACCCGCCAGAAGATGATGATCGTGCACACCAGAACGGAGAGGGCGATGAATACGGGGATGTACGCCACCATACCCATGAACGCGCAGAAGAGGGCGGCGACGAACGCGACCATGATCAGGGCGATGAAGTCCGAAACGATGTTACCCGTATCCGGCTCGACCATGGACTCCATGCATGTGGAAATATCCAGATTCTGTAGCCAGAAGTATCCCAGCGCCAAGCCGATGACCACGGATATCACCGCGGCAAGCAGAATTGCACCCCACTTGATTTTTCCCAAGCAACCCGACATGTCCCTCCTCCTTTCCGGTTTTTCCTCTTCCGCCTTGCCGGGACGGCCGCCTATAAGTTCAACGGCATCCGTCATTGTACAGCAAGTGCCGGAATAGACAAATCCATCCGCCTTCCGCCGGATCGCCTTCCATGATCCTCCCCAATATGCCCGGGAAGGTCGACGAGTTTCGTTATAATGTCCCCGCGCGGCGCTTTTCCGCCGATGCCCAAGCTCTTCTCCCCCAGGAGCGTCCCGGATGAAGAAGACGAAATCCTCCAAGCAGTCGCAAAACCCGTACGGGTATTATGACGATGCCGCCCGCGAATACGTGATCACCCGGCCCGACACGCCCACGCCGTGGATCAATTACCTGGGGGCAGGCCGCTACGGCGGGATCAT
>JBJYXS010000273.1:0-2689 GCA_046260075.1 Anaerolineales bacterium
CCCGTGCGCGGATCTTTCCGCGCTGCGGGGTGAACAGCGTGAGGATCCGGTCGGCTTCCCCCCAGTTGCGCCGCCGCAGGATCACGGCCTCGATTTGGTACGTCCGCTCGCGGGGCATCGTTATATCGATTATACCGGCAACGCCGGGATATTTTTCAGGCCGAGGGACCGGCTTGGAATCCTTTGCCGATTCCTCGGGGCCTGCGGCCTCTCGGAATGACAGCCCACGGTTCCTGCTCACCGGAGACCCGATGGACCTGTTGCCAAACAACCATGCCGCCGTTACGTATCCAGGGCTCTGTGTGTATATAATAGAAACGGTCAGCGGCGAGACAGGCGGCTCGTCATTTGCGCCAAGAACCATTGATTGCTGCTGCAGAATACCGTTTGCTTCTCGTCGTAGCAGATTCCGCGGATAGATAAACGTGCTTTCGGGAGGCGACATGCCACGGAGACGATGGCCCGGTGAAATCCTGATTTTCTTCCTCTCCGCCTCCATTATGGCTTGCGAAGCGAATCTCCTCACTGCACTGAATTTGCAGCCGACGCCGTCCCGGACGGCCATGCCTTCGCCCACATTGCTCCCCTTCCCGCGGGAGGCGATCGCGCCGGAAAACGCGGTCCGGCTTGGGGAATGGGCGCGCTTCGGTACAGGGTTTGTCCGGGATATTGCCCATTCACCCGATTGGAGCCTCGAAGCAGCCGCCACGAACCGGGGGATATATGTCTTCTACACCGCCACAGGGGAAGTGATGCGCCTGATCGGCAAAGACTCCTATGTCTATAGTGTAACCTTTTCCTCGGACGGAACCACGCTCGCCTCGGGAGAAAACGAAAAAACGGTGAAACTTTGGAGCATCGCCGATGGACGGTTGATTCGGACATTGTTCGGGGCCGCGGAACGAATTCAGCAGATCGCGTTTTCCCCCGATGGCTGTCTGCTGGCGGCGGTGAAAAGCAACGGCACCGTCGAATTATGGAACGCGGCGGACGGTTTGTTGGTGCGGACGTTGAGCATCGGACAGTGCTGCTCGTCGTGGGTGATCTCCTTTTCGCCGGATGGACGATATATGGCGGTCGGATCCCGTGAAGGCGACGTGGCGTTGTGGACCGTCGCCGACGGAATGCGGAAATTCGCGCTGACCGAATCCGCCGGGTGGAGCGACCTGTCGTTCTCGCCCGATGGGGGAATCCTGGCCGTGACCACCCAACAGAGGGTGAAACTCTGGAATGTGACGGATGGAAATCTGGCTGGAAGGTTCGGCGAGCATGACGGCCTCATCAGCGGCGTGGCCTTCTCGCCCGACGGCCGGCGGGTTGCCCTGGGAGTGGAAAGGGACATCGAGATATGGTCCATCGCGGATAGAACCCCGGAACGCTCTCTCCCAGGACACACGGACACGGTCTTCAGCCTATCCTTCTCACCGGACAGTCGATGGTTGGCTTCGGGATCAGTGGATGGAACGGTCCGTCTCTGGAACGCCGACGATGGAGCACTCTTCCGGACCATTGACGGCGAGCCCAATTCCAGCAAGGGTTTGACGTTCTCCCCGGATGGAAAAACCCTCGCTGTATGGGCGAGGGACAGATCGATTCGCTATTGGCATATTGCGGACGGGTCGCTGGAAAGGACGTGGGGCGAGTCTTTGGGAGAAATCCAATCCGTGACCCTGTCTCAGGATGGGAAAACACTGGCCGCAGCGGGGAGCAAAGGGATTATCCAGTTGTGGAACATCGCCGACGGATCGCCGGCGGGGTCGCTGAAGGACGACGAGCCGGCCCCGGAGTCGGTCGATAAAGAAATTTTGAGCCTGGCCTTTTCGCCTGACGGGCGGTTGTTGGCTTCCGGAGGGCGCGACGCCAAGGTCAGGATCTGGAACGTCGGCGGCGGTTTGGCGCACACGTTCGACGTGCGGTTCGGTTTCATCTCCCGGGTGGTGTTTTCCCCCGACGGAATGCTGCTGGCTGCCGGGTCGAGCGAAGGCGCGGTTCGACTGTGGAATGCCCAAGATGGCACGCTGGTTTTTGCCTTGGAGGGGCATTCCTTCAGCGTCACGGATATCTGCTTTTCGCCGGACGGACGCGTCCTGGCCTCGGCGGGGATCGGCGGAGCGATTAAATTCTGGGACACATACGATGGGACTCTCTTGCGGACGCTCGATGTTGGGCGGAGCTGGTCTGTTGACACCCGCTTATCATTCTCACCGGATGGAAGTGTGTTGGTGTCGGGATATGAGAAGGGCCCGATCGATATATGGAGCGTGGCGGACGGCACGCGCATCCGTGTTATTGCCAATATCAAGCCCCGCAGCATCGCCCTTTCCCCGGACGGGAGTCTGCTGGCATGCGGCGAGTTCGGCGTCATCAAGCTGTTGCATTTGGCCGATGGAACGCAGGTGGGGGTTTTTAGCCCCCACACCAGCGGTGTATCCGACCTCTCTTTTTCCGCGGACGGTACTTTCCTGGCCTCAGGTTCCTTGGATGGAACCGTCAGCCTGTGGGGCGTCCTCCCTTACAACCAGGATGTGCGGGTGACGGGCTTCTCCTCCTTGACCACCTGAATCGGCAAGGGCGATGAAGGGGGAGCCGTTTTGAATTGCAAGGTCCAACAAATGTGCAATCTTGCGACCATGGGCTTCACCGACAGAACCTCCCATAACCGTGAAATCCTGAGCAAACAGATAGACAG
>JBJYXS010000274.1:0-5440 GCA_046260075.1 Anaerolineales bacterium
CGATGATACCGGATGAGAAGACGATGTAGATTACTCCGGCAACAACCAAAATTACCAGAGCCAGAATGAGCATCATTCTTCGTCTCATGGGACCTCCCGCTAGCATATGCGCCGAATGCTTGCAATCATACTAATAATATGACAAAAGTCAAGGAGAGGCGTATTAAATTAGTGTAATTTTATATTAGGATAATATTACTCTTAATACACGTGGAGCCTCTTGGATTGAGGCTCCACGTGTATTTCCCTTAGGTCCAAGTACGACCTAAATGGCGTTAATGACGTCGCTGAAAACGTTGCCGATAGCCGGACCAAGGATAGCCAGGATCACGATAATCACGATAGCGACCAGAACGAGAATCAACGCATATTCGACCAAGCCTTGGCCTTTCTTCTGCATCCTCTTGAACATCAGGTTCACCTCCTTTCGATGGAAATCAGGCTTTCTTCACATATTATACCTGTTTGACCGACAAATTCAAATTGCGAATACCTTGCGCTGTTTCCTTCCCCGCTGCTTCAAGACCTCCGTTTACTTTGACTTTCGTACTATTCCAGTAGGCGGTTTTCCTCAAGGAGCCTTGTTATCCTGAAATACGGAGCCGGAAGGGGATCCGGAACCGAAAGATGGAAGGCCTATTTCCGCATATGGTCGTTTGTTATTGTTGGATTTCAATATCCATCCTTGCGGGATTAGGATTATTCCGTAAAAAACGAGTAAAAACCTCGGAAAAAAGAGTAACAAAAAGTTGTCAGTGAAGGTCATTCCCCCGTGGGAAGATCGATGGAGGCAGTCGTCCCCTGACCGGCTTGAGAGTTATAATCGAAGGATCCTCCCAGCATTTCGATCCGTTCCCGCAAAGAGACCAAGCCGTAAACGTCTTCTTCGCCGCCCGGTTTCTCTTCCAGTATTTTTCCGTCATTCTCCACGTTGGCCCTGACGTTCGCTTCGGCGATATCGAGGTTGACCTTGATCTTCGAGGCCTGGCCATGTTCGCGAGCCAGTCCGACCAGTTGTTGGAGGGCTCGGAACAGGACCACTTCGATGTGGTTCGGCATCCTGCGCTCGGTCCCTGTGAACGCGAAGGTGATTTCCAATTGCGCCTGGTCCTTGTAACTGTCAAGATATCGGCGGATGGTGGGGACCAACCCCAGGTCATCCAACATCATTGGCCGAAGGTCGAAAATATAATTTCGGACTTTCTGGAAGGCGGAATTCGCGGATACCTTCAGTGTGCCCAATTCTTCCTTGGCGCGGACTGGATCGATATCGAACAATCGCGCCGCAATTTCGGCCTGGAGAATGAAATTCGAGAGTACCTGCGCCGGCCCATCATGCATTTGACGCGACAGGCGCTTGCGTTCATCTTCCTGTGCTTCCACCACGCGGACAACGACCGACTTCGGCGCCGGTCCGGAAGCCGAATCCGGCGACATGATCTGCAGGGTTTCCTGGATCTTGCCGAGCGTTGCTCCGTATTGCTCGAGGACTCCCTGCTGGGCTTGCAGCCGCTCCAATTGACCGCTCATCGCGAACAGCCGCTGCTGCGTGTCCATGGACGATTCGAACGACTTGCGGATATCTTCCCGGGGTACGGATTCAAATGAGGATTGGATCTGCTTCAGCCGCATGGCTTCCGAAGCCTGCCGCTGTTTCATTTTCTCCACTTCGTTTCGACTCTGGCCGATCAGCGAACCCAGTTCCTTTAACTGAGATCGGACTTCTTCCAATCGCGATGCGATGAAGGGGGATAATTCCTCGAAACTCAGGGTTTCTTTTTCCAGATCCACGGGATCAGTAGACGCGGGTGCGTTCGCCATATGCCAATCCTGACTTATTCCTCTTTCGGGAGCGGCACGGAGGAGGGTTCCATCGATTCGTTGTCTTCCGGAAGGCGTATCCAGCCGTGCTTCAAAGCGTACACGACGGCCTGGGTGCGGTCACTGGCGCCGATTTTCCGAAGTAACGAGGTAAGGTGGTTTTTTACGGTTTGTTCGCTGATTCCCAGAAGATAGCCGATCTGTTTATTGGTTAATCCGCGCGCAACCAGGTTCAATATTTCCGATTCCCGATGAGTGAGTGGCGCAAATAAATCCTCGGACGTCGCATCCGGTTTCATGCCGGCTATCTGTTCGTCCAGCCAAGCCTGTTTTTCCTTGGCGTCCATGATCTGCCCTTCGTACACCCATTTTCCCGAAGACACCAGACGGATGATCTCCGCCAGTTGTTCGTGTTCGATGTCTTTGGCACAATAGGCATGAGCGCCGGCCCGGAAGGCGTGCAGCGGTTGTTCGGTGTCAGTATAGCCCGTAAGGAGAATGATTTTAGTGTCAGGAAGTTCGGAACCCATGCGGCGGGCGATCTGCAGCCCGTTTTCATCCGGGAGATTGACGTCCAGGATCGCCACATCCGGGTGGGTCGACCGGAGCAGATCCATTCCATCATGCCCGTTTCCGGCTTCGCCGACAATCGCCAGATCCGAGAAGGACGTAATGGCTTTCTTTACTCCCTCACGGTATAACGGATGGTCGTCGACGAGAACAATTCTGATTGCGGCCATGCGAATCCTCGTTGGCTAGTATAGCATTACCCCAGTGCCTTGGCAAACCAGATGGTGTCCGAAAGGCGCCGGAGAGAAGAATTTACCAGGTACAGCCGGTGCGCAAATCGAACAGCAATGTTCTGTATCGCGGATCCCGGGGAGAGGATCCGACGGGCGCTTCTGGAATGGGGATGCAGGAATCCACATCCTGCGGATAAAACATGGGCATGGTCATCAACAGATCGACTTCCTTTTGCGATAGGAACTCCCGGAGGGAGACGGTGCCGCGAAGAAGCGGCAAGGCTTCGAGGTTGGTCACACCGCCCAAATCCAACAGCCGGCGGTTTCCCCAGAAACCCAAGGCTCCGATGTCATGCGCGGCTACTACGTAATCGCAAGCGGTGTGGTCGCTGATCCAGCGCGAGAGGGCGACAATCTCTTCGATGATTTCCACATCGCGGGCGAATTGCTGAGCGCCTACCCACAGGAAGACCACGGTCAATCCGACGGATGCTGCACCGAGGGTGCGTACCAAGATCCGCACCAGATTGATGGATCGGAACCGCCGGGATATGAGGAAAAAACCGTACACGCCGTAGCCGATCAAGACAGGGAGTATCGGAAGGAAGTAGCGGCCGTGCTGGTAAGTGGCGGGCAATTGCACGGCATACAGCACGAGGTGGCCGGCCGCCCAAAGGGCGGGCAGGCTGGCCACCACCCGGCGGTGGCGTGCCAGGGATCCGATCGCCGCGGGGATAAAGAGGATGAGGAGGATGCCCGATCCCGCCAGCAGGGCGGGCCATGGCGAAAGCATCCGCTGAAAGATGCTGGATGTCGTCAGGGGCGCATATTCCGCCGTTTTGACGAAAAATGTATTCGGCAGCAGTCGGCCGGTTAATTGGTATTCAAAGAGAAAATAAACGGTTATCGGCAGCAAAAATCCCAGAAGGAAAGACAGCGTCTGTCGGACGGGCGTCCGCTTCCTGCAGAGAAGATCCACCGATAGGATCAATCCCGCAAGCAGGAGCGCTTCCGGCCGGATCCATATGCCCGCTCCGGCCAACAGACCAAACAGTACGCGTTTCCCTAAACCCGTGGTAGCCCCGTTCCGGCGGGGCACTATCGGAAAAAAGATAAATATCATCAAGGCAATCCAGCTGCAGAACAGGATGGTTTCCATACCGGACAGTGCGGCCCATACCAGATGCCATTCCGCAACGCATAACAGGAACGCCCACCGAGCCGCTGCGGGGTCCGCACGTCGTATCCATAGCATGATAAGGGTTGCGGTACATAGCAGAAAGAGGATTCCCAGCATGGTGCTCCACACCACAGGGGAAATGCCGATCCAGAATGAGGGGATTTGCATTACTGTCCACAATGGAGAAGTGGATCCGCCGGATGGCGCGCCACCGGAATATATCCACCCTGCCCCGGTCGCCAGTGATCGGGCATACGTTTGATGAATCCAGGCGTCATCCAGCGGGAATCCCGACCATCCCATGCCTTGCTCTACGATGAGAAACACGGCCGGGCCGGCTAAGCCAAGCAGCAAACCGCCTGTCAGGCTCAGTACCCTCTTCATCCATGCTCCTCCTGCGGAGGGGGCAGTACCTGATACCAAATGAGGACCGCGCCGTTCGCATCAATGGAAAACAGCCGTTCCAGGCGGGGGTTCGATTCCTCTTCCCGGTAGAGGGGCTGCAGACCATCGGGTGCATTGTGGTCCAGAATGATGTATTGAATACCGTACCGATCCGCCGCATCCAGCAGCATGGAAGGCCCTCCGGTCGGCACCGGGACGGCCGGAAAGCCCGTTTGGAGCTGGAAACAGGAAGGGGTATTGACGATAAACCGCGTGTCCATGGGAAGCGAACCCGGCAGCCGGGCGATTCCCATCAGATAGGCCGCATTCCGGGTACTCCAAACCGGTCGGCGGATATCGCCGCCGATCACCCGGCTGAAAAACACCCCACCGCTTGCGATTCCCGCCAGAAGGATGATTCCGGCGCCCAATATTGCATGGGCGGCATGGATATTCCAGCGCCTTCGCCGGCCCACCCTTTCGATCGTATCCTCGAGCCCCGCCGCGATGGCTGCGGCGGCGACGGGGAGCAAAGCCGCGGAGGAATGCAGGAATCCGCCGCGCGCTCCTTGGAATGGATATGCAACGGACATCAGAA
This sequence comes from Anaerolineales bacterium, assembly GCA_046260075.1. GTDB lineage: Bacteria > Chloroflexota > Anaerolineae > Anaerolineales > RBG-16-64-43 > JAFGKK01. The sequence goes on from JBJYXS010000274.1 coordinate 4,727, forward strand.
GGAAGATCAGTAGGAAATAGACGGTGGCGGTGCGCATTACCGGCCTGCAGCGCAGGAGGAAGACACCCCGGACAAGCAGCGGGAACAGGAATATCAGCCCCATGACGAAAACCGCCGTCACGGCATTGGACAAAATGGCGTTCCAGCGCGCCGCAAGGATCTCGGTTGTGCCGCTGGCGAAGAACCTTTCCCATCCGACCGCCGACGAAGGAAATAGGAACATATCGTTGTATTCGGTAAGCCAAAGGGCTTTTTCCGCACCCGGCGGAAGGAGGGTTCCCCATGCAACCGCATTGCGGAAAAACCACGCGCCCACAATCAGCAGGTACCCGGCGGTCAACCACAGTATGCGGATACCTTTGGCTTTCCACGCAAGGCTCCGATCTGCGAGGAGCAGCAGGCCGGCGGGAAGTAGAAACACGACGCCGTCCGCCCGGGTGAGGTGAGCTAATCCGCAGATTCCCCCCGCCAGAAATGCGATAAGCGGGCGGGATCCGTTCGCCAAACGGAAGGACAGCCCGAAATACACGGCGCCGATCCATGCGTAGATCAGAAAGCTTTCCGTGTTCATCCAATAAACGGTGTAAAAACCCGAAAAGATGGAAAAGAACCCCGCCAGAAGGGCTACCCGGAAAGAGCCGGAAAGCCGCCGTCCCAACCGGAACACCAGCAAGGGGAAGCTGGTTCCCAATAGCAGGAGGAGGATCTGCGATT
>JBJYXS010000275.1:0-1548 GCA_046260075.1 Anaerolineales bacterium
CTCGTTCATTGGCCGGAGACCATGATGACCTGGATCACGCCGGGGGAGATCCTGTTCTCCTGCGACGGGTTCGGCGGGTTCGGGGCTCTCGACGGCGCTGTGTTCGACGACGAGTACGAATCGGTGGCGTACTATGAACGCGAGGCGGAACGCTACTTTGCGAATATCGTTGCCAAGTACAGCCGCATGGTCCTGCGGGCGATCGACAAGCTTGCGGCGCTGCCCGTCAAGGTGATCGCCCCGTCGCACGGCTTGATCTGGCGCGGAAATCCGCAGCGGATCATTGAGCTGTACAAGGAATGGTCCGGCTATGCCTTGGGCGAGGCGAAGGCTGAGGTCACGCTGCTCTATGGGACGATGTACGGAGCGACGGAAACGATGATGAACGCCGTCGCGCGCGGTATAGCCGAGGCGGGTGCGACCCTCAACGTATTCGACGTCGCTCACACGCACATCTCGTACATCCTCCCCGCCGTTTTGCGCGGCCGCGGCGTTATGGTGGGAGCTCCGACATACGAAGGCAAGCTATTTCCGGTCATGGCGGCGGCCTTGAAGGTGATAGACATAAAACACGTGACCGGCCGCAAAGCCGCCTATTTCGGCAGCTACGGGTGGAGCGGCGGCGGACAGGCGATGTTTGCAAAAATGGTCGAGCCGCTGCAATGGGAGATCCTCGACAATTTTGTATTCCCCGGAAATCCCACCGCCGAAGCGCTGGAAGTGGGCGAGGCCTTCGGGGTAAAATTCGCCCGGGCGGTGAAAAACACCGCCCGGAAAGGAGAACACGATGGATAAATGGGAATGCACCGCATGCGGCTATATCTACGATCCCCAGAAAGGCGATCCGGACCACGGAGTCGAGCCGGGAACCGCCTTCGAGGACATTCCGGACGATTGGGTATGCCCGGAATGCGGCGTGGATAAGAGCCTGTTCCAAAAGCTGGCCTGAACCGGACCGGCTGGATGAACCGATATGTGATCGTGGGCGGCGGCGTCGCCGGAACAACAGCCGCGCAGAACCTGCGGCGTCTGGATCCGGCGGCCGCCGTAACACTCGTGGGGGATGAGCCGTATCCGTATTACTACCGTCCGAAATTATGGAAATTCCTCACGGGGCGCCTGGAATCCTCCGCCTTGTATTACCGGCCGACGGATTGGTACGCCGGCCAGGAGATCGATCTTCGCCTGAGCGCCGAGGTTTATCGCCTGCTACCGCGGGATCACGCCATCGAGCTTGTATCCGGGGAGCGGATAGACTATCACCGGCTTCTGCTGGCCACCGGCGCCTGTTGTTTCGTTCCCGATGTTCCGGGGGTGGAGATGCCGGGCGTGTTCGTCCTGCGCACGCTGCAGGATGCGGTCGCCATGCGGGATTGGGCCAGCCATAGCCGCCGGGCGGTCGTCGTCGGCGGCGGATTGTTGGGACTGGAAACAGCCCATGCGCTCTCTTCCCTGAAACTGCATGTCACCGTAGTCGAAATCGCCCCCCACCTGCTTCCCCGTCAATTGGACCGCGAGGGGGCGGAGTTCCTCCAGGCCCGATTGGAA
>JBJYXS010000276.1:0-5359 GCA_046260075.1 Anaerolineales bacterium
GCGATGCGCACGCCGCGCGCCACCAATTCCTGGGCCGCCAGCACCGCAGCGGCGGGGTCCTCCTCCGGGATTCGGCGCCCCAGCAACACCTCCGCCTCCCCGGCATTGGGCACGATCAAGTGGAGTTTATCCAGATGGGGGATCAGCCGTTCCGCCAGGTGCCGCGAGGTGGGATCCGCGCAGACCGGGATTCCCGCCTTCCGCGCCAGGCGGATGGCCTCGGCGATCGCCTTCGGCGAAAGGTTGGCGTCCAGGAAGACCATCCGGGCCGCGTTAAACAGCGGCTTCATCTTTTTCAGTTCACCGGCGGTGAGTGATTCCAGCGGCGTCATGTCGTCCAGGGCCAGCCGCAACCGGCCGCGGGAATCCACGACCGCCAGGTAGGCTCCGGTGGATTGGCCGTCAAGGACGCGCACGGCGGAAACGTCGACGCCCGCTTCCTTTAATACGGCCGTCAGTCCGCGCCCCGTATCGTCGCCGCCGACCGTCGTCAGCAGGATGCAGGGCTGGCTGAGTCGCGCCAGGTTCTCCGCCACGTTGCGGGCCACGCCGCCGAAGGCGGTCCGGATCCGCGCCGGGGTGGAACTTCCCTCCTCCGGTTCGCCGGAGAGCCGGCCGATCATGTCCAATCCGGCCGCGCCGATCACCAGGACAGGCCGCTGTTCTTCTTCACCCGCCATCGCACTCCTCATCCCGCATCCGGATCAGTCCGCCCCGCCGTCGGTCGGGCGGCGGGCCAGCATCTCCAGCGCCACCTCCGGATCGGCCCGTTCACTTTCCCGGGGCATCCTGCCCAAGCGGCGGCAAACCGCTTCCAGCAGGACTCCCGCCAATTTCTCCCGGTTGGCCAGAGTCTTCCGGCGCCGCAGAAAATCCTCCAGCAACAACCTGTCGGAGGAGGTCAGCCGGTCCGTCCCTTCCCGTCCGCGTTCCGGGGCATCCTTCGCCTCCCGGGCGGCATCCATCAGGCTGTCCAGCGTCACCGAGGCCTGTTCGCGGATCACCAGGGTCCCGGCCGCAATATCACCAAGCCGCCGGGATTGGCCGTCGGCGAACATCGCCACCAGGCCGACGCCGTACCCGACCGGGATCGAATCGACGATCCGGACCACGTTCCGGATCATCGCTTCTCCGGCCGCGATGGGCAGCCCGTTCGACCGGACCACGCGCAGGCGGACGATACGTTTCCCCGGCGTCTGTCCGCTCCAGATAACCTCGAAAAAAATAAAATACCCGTATTGGAAAAGGAACCCGATCAACCCGAGCCATCCGATCGCCCAATAGGTCCAATCCGGGGTCCGGTCGAGATGTTCGACATAGCTCTGAACGGCAAGAAACAGCACGAACCCCGCCACGAGGTTGACGATCAACAACAGGCAGGCGATGAGGATATAATCCACCAGGGCCGCCAGGAACCGCGATCCGATTCCGGCCAACGGATACTCCAGCGAGACGTTTTCCGGAGTGTTCACGCGGAATGAACTGTCGAAGGTCATCGCGGGTCCTCGGGCGCGCCGGCGGAGAAGGAATCGCCGTGATGAAACCGGAAGAATTCATCCGGAAGCGGAAACCGGATTGGGAGCACCTGGCGCGCCTGATCGAGCGCTGCCAAGCCGATCCCAAACGGCTGTCCGTCGGGGAAATCCGCGATCTGGGCAGGCTGTACCGGTCGATCACGTCCGATCTGGCCCTGGCCCAGCGGGATTTTCCGCTGGAACGGGTGACCACGTATCTTCATCAACTGACCTCGCGGGCGCATTCGGTGGTGTACCGGAACGAGCCGATGGTCTGGCGGCAAGTGAAGGTCTTCTTCCGGAGCACCGTGCCGTCCCTTTTCCGCGAGACTCTGCCCTTCTTTCTCGCAGCATGCGGTTTTTTTATTATACCTGCGCTGATTTCCGGGTTCGCCACGGCGGTCGATCCGGACGCCGCTGAACAGATGCTCCCCGCCGAGATCCTGGAGCTGCGCGAGACCATCGAGCGCAAGGAACTCTGGACCGATATCCCCCTTCCGGAACGGCCGTACGCGTCCTCGTTCATCATGCAGAACAACATACGGGTCGCCTTCCTGGCCTTTGCGGGGGGAATATTGCTGGACGTCCTGTCGGTGTACGTTCTGGCGATCAACGGTTTCATCCTCGGCGGCATCACCGGATTGACCGCATTTCACGGCCTCGGCTGGGAATTATGGACCTTCGTCATCGGACACGGCGTAATCGAGATATCGGTGATTTGCCTTTCCGGCGGCTGCGGATTGCAGCTCGGATGGGCGTTGATCCACCCGGGGCCCTATCGCCGCCGGGATGCCCTGGTGCTGGCATCCCGCAAGGCCATCCGGCTGCTGTTCTTTTGCGTTCCGATGCTGGTATTGGCCGGGTTGATTGAGGGGTTCATTTCCCCTTCGGAAACCCTGCCGGCTTGGGGAAAATGGACGGTCGGGATCGGCAGCGGCCTGGCTCTCTACCTGTATTTGTTCCTCGCCGGACGGCCGAGCCGTCAGAGCAGCATGCGCTCCTTCAGCTCCAAGTAGCGGTTGATCACCGAAATCGAAAGACGGTTCGCGGGGACGTCCAGCGTCAGCACGCCCTTCCGGCGGAGGGTGTCGAGCGTCCGGCGCCGTTCCACCAAGAGCAATTCCGACTCCATCCGAAGATACACCGTCTCCGAGTTGACGGGGCGTCCGGATGCCGCTTGATGAATATCCGGATCGCTGATCGTCACGACCATCGGCAGGCTGCGTTCGGCGATCACGCCCAGGCTCTCCACCAGGGCGCGGACGCCCAGGCTGCCGGTCAGATCCGTAAACAGGATGACCAGGGAGCGTTTGCGCTCCTTGCTCGCCAGGTATCCCACCGCCCGGCGGTAATCGGGTTCCACCCCCTGGGGTTCCACCGCATACAGCAACTTGAGCATGCGGTAAAACTGCATGCGGCCGGCGCGCGGCCGGAGGTAGTGCTGAATGTCGTCCGCAAAAGACAGCAAGCCGACCTTATCGCCTTTGCCCGCCGCGACAAACGCCAGAAGCAGGACGGCGTTCACCGCATAATCCAGTTTGGCCATCCGGTCGACCGGGCTTTGCATCATGCGTCCGGTATCGAGGACGGCGATCACGTTCTGGCTGCGTTCGGTCTGGTATTCGATCGTGATCGGACGGTTGCGCCGGGCCGTCGCCTTCCAATGGATCCGCCGGAAATCGTCGTCCGGCAGGTACTCCCGCAGCCGCTCGAATTCCATTCCCCGGCCGAACAGGCGCGCATGCCGCAACCCGATTTCCTGCAGCCGGTTTTGCCGGAGCATCAGATCGTACCGGCGGATATCCATCAGGTTGGGATAGACGCGCACCGGACCGGCGGCCGGATAGCTCGTCTGCCGCACAACCAATCCGAGCGGCCCTTTCCAGCGCAGATGGATGGGGCCGAACCGGTAATCCCCCCGCCGGGGCGGCACCACCGCATAGGTGCCCGTCCAGCGCGAACGTCCGGAACATTCCCCCCGCAGCACCGTCCGCTCGCCCAGGAACTCCGGCGGAGGATCATCCCGAATCCAGAACACCGCCTTGCGGTAACCAAGATGCTGCAGTTCCAGTCGGATCGGATTCGGCGCTCCCAGGCTGAGCTTGGAATCATGCATCCGGCGGATTCGGAATCGATCCGGCTTCCCCGCCAGAACGGCGTCCGCGGCGATCAGCAACACGACCGCGGCCAGCCAAATGGCGGCAGCCGAACCCAACAGCGGACTCCACCCGGCGGCGGCGATGAGGGGAGCCACCGCCAGCAACAAAAGAATGGCGAATACCGTCAGGTGCATGAATCCTCTTTGCGAACCGGCCGGGCGCCGCCGCACTGGCCCAGCGGGGACCGGATCCGCTCAGCGCGGCACGTCCACATCCGCCAGCAGCCGGCCGACCACCGCTTCGGCGTCCAGTCCCTCAATCTCCGCCTCGGGTTTCAACAACAGCCGATGGCGGTAGACCGGATGCACCATGGCCTTGACGTCCTCCGGCACGACATATTCCCGGCCCTGGAGCGCGGCATAGGTCTTCGCGGCCAGCAGGACGTGGCTGGATGCCCGCGTGCTCGCCCCCAGCGTGAGATCCGGAGAGTTGCGGCTGGCTTCCGCGATGCGGGCGATGTATTCCAGAATGCCGTCCTCCACGCGGACCGATTGGATCTTCCGCTGCAACCGCAGGATCTCCTCGCCCGAGGATACCGGCGTCAGCCCGGATTCCGCCAAGCGGTGCGGATCGAATCCGCCGTGATACAGGCGCAGGACGTCCACCTCCCGCTCCATCGGTATATACGGCACCAGAATCTTGAATAAAAACCGGTCCAATTGGGCTTCCGGAAGCGGATAGGTGCCCTCGAACTCCACCGGATTTTGTGTGGCGATCACCATGAACGGCGGCGGGATGACGAACCGCTCCCCTTCCAAACTGACCTGCCGCTCTTCCATAATCTCCAACAACGCGGATTGGGTCTTGGCGGGCGCGCGGTTGATCTCATCCGACAGCAGGATGTGCGTGAACACCGGCCCTTTTTTCAGATGGAATTTTCCGGAGGAAATATCGAACACGCTCGTCCCGAGGACGTCGGACGGCATCAGGTCCGGCGTGAATTGAATCCGGGTGAACTCCACGCGCAGCAGGTGGGCCAGGGTCTTGGCCATGAGGGTCTTTGCGGTTCCGGGCACGCCCTCCAGCAGGACGTGGCCTCCGGTAAGCAGGGCGACGACCATCAAACCGAACGGCTCTTCCAGGCCGACGAGGATTTTCGATGCTTCCGTGCGCATCCGTCCATACCATTCTCCCAGCGATCCTTCATTCATGTGCGGCTCCCTTCTTCGAATCGCGATCGATCCAATCCGATGCCTCTCCGGCCAGCTCCACCAGCTCCCGTTCGGAAATCCTTCCGGCCGACAGCCGGCGAAGCAGCCGCCGCAGCCGGTCGCGGTCCAGATCCGGCCGGTAGTGCGCCAGACCGTCCGTGAAACGGTCATCGTCTTGCAGCGGATCCAGCGGATATCGGCTGGCCAGGCTCATCTTCAGCATGTGCCGGTAATGTTGGGCGGCAGCCCGGCGGTGTCCGGCCCGGCGGTGCAGCCGGGCGATCGCCCCGGCATACTCCACCGGCATGCGCGGGTCCATCCCGAAGGGAATCCGGACCGGGGCGCCGAATTTCCTTCCGGCCAGCAACAGGCCGAGCCATATCACCACCAGGGCGAAGAGCACCCCGCGTCCGACCGGCGTATCGAATAACCAATACATCGGCCCCAGCCGGTCCACGATCCGCGGCCGTTGCCCATGATGCCATTCGTCGAACCAGACCGTCCGGACGCCGCCGGCGCGCACGATCAGGTTGTA
>JBJYXS010000277.1:0-1833 GCA_046260075.1 Anaerolineales bacterium
CGTCCCACTCGCAGTCGACAGCCAGGTATCCAGCCAATGCCATTGGTATCGCAAACCAAAGGCCATCGGTCCCGATCGCTGAAGGGCATGTGATGGGAGGCAAGAAAATTCCCCAGTTTCACCGGACCCGGCATACCCGATGGGTGGAACCGTTCAGATAGTTTCCGCCGATGTAGTACAAGCGGAAGATGCAGGCGATCCGGATTAAATTTCGCCGTCCATGGATTCTGCGGAATATCTTCGCCGGTTGATTCCCTCGCCTCTTTCCACTGTGAACGGATTTCCCAATCCGGATGGCGGATGATTGCGGTACCCGGAATGGGTATCTCCATACCCTCCCACTTCGGGCATTCTGGAAGTCGAACCAGCGACCTGAATACCAGCCATTCGTTTTCCCAGGCAATGTCCACGCCGATGGCCAGGTCCATTTTACGTGATTTCGTAGGACTCTGGAGGAACGTTAGCACCTGTTGCACATGCCGGAAGGCGAGGTCATGAAGACTCCCCGCCGCCTCCCGGATCGCATGCCGCACAAGAGCCTGCTGAACCGCCCGCGGCGCGGATTGCATCACCGCCACAGGGATGCGCACCAAGCCGGGTTCCAATTCGGATCCCGACGAGTCCCATATCTCGGCGGCGACGCTTTCGAGGTAATCGTTCTGATCCCGTGCGATGCCGGATAGGGTGAAGATTTTTTCCACAATCGACGGGTTGTATTCTGCAAGCAGGGGCAGTACATCGCGCCGTATCCGGTTCCGGGTGTAGGTCGTATCCCGGTTGCTGGAATCCTCAGCCGGCGTCCAACCCGTTTGCCGACAGTACGCTACGGTTTGCGCATGGGTCAGGCAAAGCAGTGGCCTTGCCAAGCGGAGATCCTCGCGCCGCTGGGTGCGGTCCGTCAGGGGAAAAGGCGCTGCCGGCCGCATCCCGCCCAGCCCGCGTACGCCGGTCCCGCGCATCAGATGTAACAGCACGGTCTCCGCCTGGTCATCCATGGTATGTCCCGCCGCAACGGTTTTCGCGCCCGCCTGTTCGGCGGCTTTGCGTAAAAACCCATACCGCAAATCCCGCGCCGCCTCTTCCAGCGTCAACCGGTGCCGGCCGGCGTGCCGGCGCACATCCCCCTGTCCAAGCAGAAAGGGGACGCGCAGTTTACCGGCCGCTTTTCGTACCGCCTGCCCCTCCCGCCCGCTTTCCGGCCGCAGCCGGTGGTCGAAGTGAGCGACCGCCAGTTCGTATCGCAATTCCTGAAGGATGGACAACAGGCAAAGGCTGTCCGCTCCGCCGGATACCGCGACGAGGATCTTCTCGCCCGCAACAAACAGCTGCTCCCGGTCGATGAAAAGCCGTACGGTTTCCAGCATATCGGAGACGTCCGGCGGCTGTTTCCCGACATTTCCTTCCCGCTTATTCCGCGGCATCTTAGGACTTTCTGCGCTTCCTTTTCTTCGCTTTCCGTTTCGCGACCTTCTTCTTAGCCGATTTTCCGCCCGGTTTCCTCCGTACGGCGGCTTTCTTCTTAACCGGCTTGCGCTTCGGGCGCGCGGGACTCTTGCTTTTCTTCCGCTTCGGGCGGCTGGTGATCCGGACCGGTACGATTTTGTCCCACGGACCGGCAGCTTTTCGGGAAACGACGATCTTGCCGCCGCTCGTCCGACTGCGTTTCGGAACATCCCCCAGTCCAATCGGCCGGGTCTGTCCATCCATCCCGATAAGGAGCATTGTATCCTGCAATGTCGCGGTGAACCCGCCGAGGATCCGGTCTGCAGAACCGGATGTCCATGTGGCAATTCCCATTCCGTATCTTCCTTGTACGGGGTATTCGGCAGAGGG
>JBJYXS010000278.1:0-2286 GCA_046260075.1 Anaerolineales bacterium
CAGGCGGGCACGGGTCTTTTCGTACCAATCCCGCATGGCGTCGCCGCCGCGGACGATTTGGGTGGATGCGTTTCCGGTCATGGCTACCTTTTTAATTACCGCAATCAGTATAGTAGGAAATGCTTCCGCGCGTTCCGCCGCTTACGCGCTTGTGGTGTTATGTAAGTATTTGCCAGCCGCCGACACCTCCACTCTTCCTCACCCCGCCGGAAGAACACCGGCTCCCTCTCTCCTGACACAAGTCAGGAGAGGGGATCGAGGGGCGACGGCTAGGGCCTCCCCCAACCAATGGATTTCTTCTGCAAATCCTCCACGATTTCCGCCGCGATCGAGGCCGCTTCGTTCAATTTTTCGGTACTCATGCCGTCGATGGTGTCTCCGGGCGTGTGATGGATATCGCGCACGCCCGCGCCGCCGAAGGCCAGAGCGGGCACGCCCCGCATCGCAAAGGCGGAATGGTCGCTCTCCGGCCAGGGATCCGTCCATACCGCTCCGGGAAAGCGATCAAGAACCGATCGGGCGGCGCGGATCAGGGCATCCGATGCGGACATCGCCGTGAGGGTGTTGGTGCCCAGCCGGTGTCCGGCACCGTCGAAATTCAACGCCGCGATCATCTTCCCCGGGGATGCCGTCTGCAGATACCGCTCGACTCCGAGCGGGAGATACTCGTGGCCCGAAAGGGCCGCGAACTCCAATCCGCAATCCCGCTCTTCCGCCGTCCAATGTGCGGCCAGCGCCAGGAGGATCGCGATCCCGCCGGCGTTGTCGCATGCGCCGGGTGTCGTCGCCGCCGTATCATGATGGGCGCTCAGCACGATCTTCTCCGGGCGGCTCCCTTTCATCCGTCCGACGACGTTGGCCGTCGACCCCGGCCGGCTCTCCGTCTCCCATGCAAGGCGCACGGCGGGGGGATTTCCGCGCAGCAGTTCCAGCGCAACCGGATGCGGGAGGGTGGCCGATGGGATGGAAAAATCCGCGTCACAGAAACCGTGGGCGAAGTAGGGTACCGCCGGTTGGGCCGAGAGCACGGCGGCCGGCGCCTTCCGCTCGAGCAGGCCGACGATCTGCTCATCGCGTTCGGTCTTGAGAAACCACCGCTTGGGGGAAACCGGAGCCGCGGAGAGATCGCCGTACAGCAGCGCGATTCCCCCGCGCAGATCCGCGGCCGCCAACTCGGCCACCGTGCACAGCGGTACGACCGGCGCCGTCACATCGACCTGCGGCGAGAAGGGATTGACCAGTATGCCCTCCGGTTCGCACACCGCCCGCCGGACCGCCCACTCCGGACATTCGGATGTCTGGATCTCAACGGCCAAACCGGCCTTTTCCATCTCGCAGCGGATGTATTCGGCTGCAGTGTGGTTGCCAGGCGAACCAACGTAGCGAACACCGATCCGCCCGGCCAATTCCCGGAGATGCGCCATGAGATGGTTCGACGAATTCAACATGATGTTCCCCGGCAATCCGTCCCTTTGTGTAAATGAATGATGTTCATCCATTCCTCATCCTTTGTTCCATCGCGAAATGGTTGCCCTCCGGATCCTCCACCCAAAGTATCCGCACCACGCCGTCCACTTCCTCCACCGGCCCGGTCTTCACCCCCATCGCCCGCATCCGGGCCTCCACCGCGTCGAGATCGTCCGTCCGCAGAAACAGGCGGGCCGCCTTGCGGATGGGCTTTTCCTTTTCGGCCCGGCTGAGCGCCAACCGCGCCCCGGGCACGGGCAGTGCGAATTCGGTGTGGCAATCTCCGCCCCGAAAGATGATCTCCAACCCGAGGACGGTTTTGTACCAATCCACCGCCTTGTCCATGTCGTGCACGTCGTATTCGAACATCACCGTATCGTCGCGGATCAATCCGCGGATATCCTGGTCCATACCATCTCCTTTTGGTTGATGACGGGGATGATTGAAAAAGCCGGAAGGCCCGCTTCCGGGAGTCCCATAAAAATTCTACAACCTTGGTGGGCTAGTGGAGGGTTTATGGAGGGCGATCGCGTAACACCCCTCACCCCGCCGAACGATCACCGGCCCCCCTCTCCCGGCACTTGTCCCGATCCCGGCCGAAGGGAGGGAGAGGGATCAGCCGGGAGAGGGGTTGGGGGTGAGGGTTTTGACGGCGGAAAGAACCGGTTTCTCCAGATCAATCCATGGCTCCGGCCGTTCGCATTTTTTGCATCCGCCTTAACTGCGCAAGGATCTTTCGTGCGCGGGCTTCCTGCTCGGAGAGAGTCGAGAGCCAGTGGTCGGCCGCCCAAAGCACGTCCTCTTCCGGACCCGGCGTAT
>JBJYXS010000279.1:0-3885 GCA_046260075.1 Anaerolineales bacterium
TCCAGCGGCCGGGCGATATCGTGGTCGGAGTCCGCCAGGGCAGCCTGGATTTCGGTATCGCCGGGAGAGATATGATCGAGGAAAAACAGGGCGAGGGAGGCGACATAATAATCCTGCACGACGCCCTGGGGTTTGCAGATTGCTCGCTGGTCCTCGCGGTCCCCGAGGATTGGAAGGACGTGCGCACCGTGACGGAACTGGCCGGGAAAGCGGCCGATATGCCCAAGGCGGGCAAACCCCTGCGCGTTGCGACGAAGTATCCTGTCCTGACGGCCCGCTTCCTCGAGGAAAAGAAGGTCGCCCCCTTCGAGCTGATCTCCTCGGAGGGCACGCTGGAAGTCGCTCCCGCGATCGGCTACGCCGACATGATCAGCGACCTGGTCGAGACCGGTACGACCTTGCGCGACAACCACCTGCGGCCGTTGGAGGAAGGCCGGATCCTCCGCTCGCAGGCCTGCCTGATCGCCAACCGCGCCGCGCTCAAATCGCGTCCTGAGGTGCTCGATGCGGCCCACACGTTATTGGAGTACATCGAGGCCCGATTGCGGGCGCAGGAGGCCTTCCTCGTATTCGCCAACATCCGCGGCAAATCGCAGGCCGAAATCGCCGCCAAGGTCTTCGCCCAGACCGACCTGGGCGGATTGCAGGGTCCGACCATCTGCGAAGTGTTCACCCGCAAGGCCGGCGCGACGGAATGGTTCGCCGTCAACATCGTCGTCCGCCGGGAGAAGATCATGCAGGCCGTCCAGGAACTGCGCGCCATCGGCGGCAGCGGCGTGGTCGTCTCGCCGGTGAGCTACATCTTCGAGGAAGAACCCTCGCGCTTCGCGCGGTTGCGGAAGGCGATGGAGAAATAGCCCCGCCCCACACTCGTAGGGGCGCAGCTCCGCTGCGCCCCTACGAGTGTGGGGCGGCACGGAGGTCTCATGCTCAACATCATCGACTTGGAGGAAGCCGGGCGCACGATCCTCAAGCGCAAAGCGCAGGGCGAGGTAACGCCGCCCGCCTTGCGCGAGAGCCTGGAGCGCGTCTTCGGCGAACCCGTTTCGCCGGCCGAAGCCGTGCGGCGGATCCTGGCCGATGTGCGGGCCGAAGGCGATGCGGCCGTCACCCGCTGGACCGAAAAGGCGGACGGTAAAACCATTAAGGATCCGGCTGTCCCGCCCGCCGAGTGGCGGGCCGCCTATGAACGGATCCCGGACGACCTGCGCGAAGCGCTGGACCTCGCCGCCGAGCGCATCCGCGCCTTCCATGCCCGCCAGCCGATTCCCTCCTGGACGACCGAAGAGCTGGGCGGCGTGCTCGGCCAGCAGGTTATACCGCTGGGACGGGTCGGCGTGTACGTCCCCGGCGGCACCGCCCCCCTGCCCTCGTCGCTGCTGATGTCGGCCATTCCGGCCAAGGTCGCGGGAGTCGATGAGGTGGTCATCGCCACGCCCCCCGGACGCGAGGATGGAACCGTGCCGGACGTGATCCTGGCCTGCGCCTACCTGGCCGGGGTCGACGCTCTGTACCGGATCGGCGGCGCCCAGGCGATCGCCGCGCTGGCCTTCGGCACACAGACCATTCCGCGGGTGGATAAGATCGTCGGAGCCGGGAACCTGTTCGTCACGCTCGCCAAGCAGCAGGTCTTCGGGATCGTCGGCCTGGACGGCCTCTTCGGCCCGACCGAAACCGTGGTCGTCGCCGACGAGAGCGCCGATCCGGCCTGGGTGGCGGCGGACCTGATGGCGCAGGCCGAGCACGACCGGCTGGCGACCGCCATCCTGCTTACCCCTTCGCGCGCGCTGGGCGAAAAAGTCCAGGCCGAGGTTGCCAAACAGATCGAGAACCGCGAGCGCGCGGAAATCATCGCCGTCTCCCTTGCCGGCCAGGGCGGGATCGTCGTCACGCCGGATTTGGAATCCGCCGTGCGGGCGGCCGATGAGTACGCCCCCGAGCACATGTGCCTGGCCGTGGAGAATCCCGAAGCCTGGAAGGGGCGCATCCGCCGCGCGGGCGGCCTGTTCCTCGGCGAACGGTCCTGCGAGGTGCTGGGCGATTACACCGCCGGCCCGAGTCACGTCATGCCCACCGGCGGGACGGCCCGCTTCGCCTCGCCGCTCAACGTGCTGGATTTCGTGCGCATCACCAGCATCATCGCGCTCGACGGAGGGACGGTGGCGGAGATCAGCCCCCGCGCCGAGACGATCGCCCGCGCCGAGGGATTGGACGCGCACGCCGAATCGGCCCGGCGGCGGGCGGCGGCTTCCGCCCCGCCGGATGGTGGGAAGCAGCGGCCTTTCCGCTTCCTCCCGGAAGGCGGGGAACCGGAGGCTTATACGGCGGTCGTCCCCTACGAGACGTTCGAATCCGAATTCCGAAAAAAGAGCAAGCGGCGGATCGTCAAGCTGGACGCCAACGAGAATCCGTACGGCATCTCGGAGCGGGCGCTCCGTGCGGTAGCCTCCGGCAAATACTTCAGCATCTATCCGGATCCGGAGAACACGCTGCTGCGCAAGCGGTTGGGGGAATTCTTCGATCTGCCGTTCGAACGGGTTTACACCGGCGCGGGCGCCGACGATCCGATCGATGTGGTGATGAGCGTGGTATTGGAGCCGGGCGATTCGATCGTCAACTGCCCGCCGACCTTCGGCATGTATTCCTTTTCCGCCGGCGTGCACCGCGCACGCGTCCTGCGTGTTCCGCGGCGGGAGGATTTCTCGCTCGACACGGAACGGATCGAGGCGGCGGTGCTCGCCGAGCCGCGTGCCAAGCTCCTGTTCGTCTGCTCGCCCAACAACCCCGACGGGTCGATGGTGCCCGACGAGACCCTGCGCCGCCTGCTGGCGCTTCCCGTGCTGGTCGTGCTCGACGAAGCCTACGCCGAATTCTCCGGAGGAAGCCGGATCCGCTGGACTCTGGAGTATGAGAACCTGGCCGTACTGCGCACGTTCAGCAAGTGGGCCGGCCTTGCGGGTTTGCGGGTCGGGTACGGCGTGTTCCCCGTTAGTCTGATGGGCCGGATGATGACGATGAAACAGCCCTATAATGTGAACGCCGCGGCCTATCTGGCGGCGATGGCCTCGCTGGAGGACTACCCCGCCCAGGAAAAGACCTTCCAAAAAATCATCGCCGAACGGGAGCGGATGCTCGCCCGGCTGCAAACGGTCCCCTGGATGACCGTATATCCCAGCCGTTCGAACTTCTTCCTGTGCCGGATCCGCGGCCGCCAGGCGCGGTCGGTTCAGGCCGGGCTTGCCAAGCAGGGAATCCTGGTGCGATACTTCGACCGTCCCGGCCTGAGCGACTGCATACGTATTTCGGTCGGCACGCCGCAGGATACGGATGATTTGATGAAAGCGTTTGAGAGTCTGTCCTAACCCACAACCCCTGTAGGGGCGCAGCGACGCTGCGCCCCTACAGGGGTTGTGGGTGGCCAAAAAGGAGCCGCCATGCGCAAAGCCGCGATCGAACGGAAAACCAAGGAGACCCAGATCCGCGTCGAACTGACGGTGGACGGAAAGGGCAAATCCGACATCGACACCGGAATCGGATTCATGGATCACATGCTGGAACACATCGCCGTACACGGCCTGTTCGATCTGAAGGTCCGGGCCAAAGGCGATACGCACGTCGATCTGCACCACACGGTCGAGGATACGGCCCTCGTGCTGGGCGAGGCCCTGGACCGCGCACTGGGCGAAAAGCGCGGCCTGGTGCGGGTCGGTCACGCCCTGGTGCCGATGGACGAAGCGCTGGCCATGGCGGTGGTCGATTTATCCGGGCGGCCGCACTGTCTGGTGCGGGCGCAGTGGGCTCTGGTGACGATCGGCGAGCTGCCCGTTTCGCTGGTCGAGCACTTCTTCCGCAGCTTTTCCAACGCCGCCAAAGCCACCGTGCACG
>JBJYXS010000280.1:0-3559 GCA_046260075.1 Anaerolineales bacterium
AACGCCTTCTCGAACAGGCCGCGGACCACGTCCGGATCGTCGATGGCTTCAAAAAGGAAGAACGTGGCCAGCTTGCGATCATGATATTTGTTGTACGGTTTGTTCTCCAGGACGGCAATCCGGCCCGCATCGATCCCGTCCTTCACGGCGATGAAAAAATCCGCTTCGGAATGCTCGTAAAACGGATGTTTTTTCCGGTTAAGCTGGAGGGAGAGATCGCCCCACATCGGAGGGACCCATTGTGTGTTGCCGGCATAGAGGGGAAACGGAATCTTGAAGAACCGGATAACGTCCGATCGTTTCTCGGTGTGGATGGGTTCGATGGTGATCAAGGGGATTCTCCTGTTGGGGAATGCCCGGGGTCCTGTTGCCGCACCCCGGCGGGCCGGGATAAATCAGATCTGCCGGATGAACACCCGGTGGTTCTTATGGAATGCTCCGCCGATGTTGGCAAGGTCGGAGCGCATTTCCTTGGCCGTCTCCGCCACTTGGCACAGTTCCCCGTATTTAAACTGGCGGAAGCGGCTGTTTAGCGTCTTTTCCATTTCCGAGTACATCAGGGCGTTCCCGCCGACCCCCTTGAATTCGGGAAGAATTCCGCCGCCGTTGAGCGCCAGCCACTCGGTGCGGCCGACTTCCCGGAGGATATCGACGATCGCCAAGGGCGGCGGGATGCTGTCGAGCAACGACAAGGGCGGAACGTACCCGCGAGTCCGCTGCAGTGCAGCGGAGATATCGGGAAACGAGAGGACGAATCCGACGACCTCGTCTTTGTGGGTGATGATTTTTATCAAATCCTGATCCAGGAATTCCATGATGTTATCGACCACAAAGTTGATTTCCCACTCGGACAGCGGATAGTATTCCCAATTTGCAACGAACGCCGCATTGTAGGCTTTGATGAAGCCGGGGACCCATCTCAGCAGATCCTTCTTGTTTTTAAAGGAAAGCACCCGGAACGTTCCGCGTTTCAGCACCCGCCCGGCGATGCGGTGGACCCGTTCGGGCATGCGAAAGTGATCACGGGTGATCAGGCATGTGATGAAATCCACTTCCTTGCGGAAACCGAGCGTTTCCATGTACTGCGGGTAATAGGGCGGGTTATACGCCGACATCATCATCGTCTGGCGGCGGTCGAATCCCTCCACCAGCATGCCGTATCCGTCGAGCGGGCCGAATCCCTTGGGACCCATGACGGAATCCAGTCCACGCTTCCGGGCCCAATCGAAGGCTTGCTCGAAGAGCGCGGCGGCCACTTCCGGATCCTCGACGGTTTCGAACAAATAGAACGCCGCGATCCTCCGCTTATGGTACCGGTTGTAGGGTTTGTTCTCCATCACGGCGATCCGTCCGACGTCTTGGCCGTCGCGGACGGCGATGAAAAAATCCGCATCGGAATGCTCGTAGAACGGATGCTTTTTACGGTTCAGCTGCATGGAGAGGTCTGACCATAGCGGGGGTACCCATTGCTTGGATCCCGCGTACATCGGGAAGGGCACTTTGTAGAAGCGAATCACATCCGACCGCTTATTGCTGTCAATTTGCTCGATCTTCAGCATGGGGAACTCCTTGTCGTGCAATGATTCGCGGCCGAAGGATCCGGACCGCACATGCGGCGAACGGTCCGCTAGAGATGGATATAACCGCCGGACAGGCCGTGAGCCGCTTCCATCAGTACCTCGCTGAGAGTCGGATGGGCGTGCACGTTCCGGGCGATCGCCTCGACCGGCAAGCCCGCACGGTAGGCGAGAGTCAACTCGGGAAGCAGCTCGGTCGCCTCCGGCCCGACGATATGCGCGCCGAGCAGTCGTCCTTCCGCTTCATCGGCGATCAGTTTAGCCCAACCGGCATACTCTCCCAGTCCCAATGCCTTTCCGTTGGCCTGGAACGGGAAGCGCGCGGTCCGTACACGGAGCCCCCGAGCGGCGGCCTGGGATTCCGACAGACCGAAAGAAGCAATCTGTGGTTGGGAAT
This sequence comes from Anaerolineales bacterium, assembly GCA_046260075.1. Classification (GTDB taxonomy): domain Bacteria; phylum Chloroflexota; class Anaerolineae; order Anaerolineales; family RBG-16-64-43; genus JAFGKK01. The sequence goes on from JBJYXS010000280.1 coordinate 1,975, forward strand.
ACACCGCTCGCGGAAGAAATTCGTATTCCAATACGGCGCCGCTGCCGGAGGCGATATTTTCCGCGCAGGCGATACCCATGGCGGAGCCGACATGAGCCAGCATCAATTTCCCGGTCACATCTCCGATCGCCCAGATCCCGGGTATGTTGGTGGCCATACGTTCATCGACAAGGACACGGCCCTTTTCCATCGCAACACCCAAGTCTTCCAGGCCAAGGCCTTCGGAATTCGGCCGGAAGCCGGTAGCCAGGAGAACCCGGCCGGCCTCGATCCGATCGGTGCCCCCGTCCGTCTTCACCTCGAGCCGTACGCCGGTGTCTGTGGTTTCGATGGATTGGACGGGAGTGCCGGTCCGGATATCGATCCCCCGGCGGACGAATGCCTTGGCTACCTCGGCAGCAACTTCTTCGTCCTCAAGCGGCGCAATCCGTGGAAGCATCTCCACAATCGTCACCGGAACGCCATACGCATTCCAAAGGGTGGCGAATTCAAGCCCGATGGGGCCGCCGCCGACGATAACGATGGATTCGGGCGGCTTTTCTTGCAGGATGGCTTCCCGGTAAGTGAACAGGCGCGTCCCGTCCGGGACGAGGCCCGGCGGCGATGCCGGCCGGGCGCCGGTGGCGACGACGATATGTTTGGCTCCGAGGCGAAGCGGGGCGGAATCGTCTTCGGCTGTCACCTCGACCGCCCCCGGTTCGCGGATTACGGCCGAACCGCGGTGCACGTCGACGGTGTGTTTCTTCAATAATAATTCGACGCCCTTGACCATCCGCTGGACGATCCGGCGCGACCGTTTGACGGCGGCGGCGTAATCCATGCGAAGGTCGCCGGTTTGAAATCCATACACACCGCCGCCGGTGGTGAGGATCCGGGCGATGTCGGCGTTGCGCAGCAAGGCTTTGGTCGGGATGCAGCCGTAATTCAGACAGACGCCTCCCAAATTACCTTTTTCCACGACGGCGGCCTTCATGCCCAATTGGGCGGCCCGGATCGCGCAAACATATCCGGCGGGTCCTGCTCCGAGGATGATGACGTCGTACGGGGAATCGGGCACCAGTACTCCTTTTTCGTAGCCGGACCGGAAGACGAACCGGTCGCGGATGCGCGTCCGGTGGAGGGTGCGTCCGCGCATGTACTCGGGTCGTGGGGATTATAATTCCAAATGAACCGCTATGCGCAAATGGGCCGTCGTCCTCCTGTTTTTCTTCTTCGCGCTTCCTCGGACCGAAGTAAAGGCCGAGTCGGATACCCGCGTGCTGTGGCTTACGGCAGACGGGCCGGTGTCCACCGTCATGACGGAATATGTCGAACGCGGAGTGGGGCGGGCGACGCGGGAAGGTTATTCGCTGATCGTACTTCAATTGAACACACCGGGCGGGCAGATCGACTTGATGGAGCGGATCATAAGTGCTTTGCGCCAAAGCAGTGTGCCGGTGGTAGTGTACGTCGCGCCGCGGGGGGCTATGGCGGGCAGTGCGGGGACACTGATTACGCTGGCCGGCCATATCGCCGCCATGGCCCCAGAGACGGCGATCGGGGCGGCCAGTCCGGTGGGTTCGCAGGGGGAAGATCTTAATGAGAC
>JBJYXS010000281.1:0-1584 GCA_046260075.1 Anaerolineales bacterium
GCCGAGGATTTCCTCCACGGCGTCGCGGGAATAGCCAGCCCCTTCCCTGGCGTCTGCCGCCGGCCCGCCGTCGCGTGCGGCGGGGGATTCGCCGGCGGAGCAGGCGGCAAGGACGGCAAGGAAAAGGACGGCAAACAGCATTCGTCTGTTTCGCATACGGATGGGTTATATCACGGGAAGGGTTTGTACCCCCTCCTCTTTCCTCCGCCGTTTCCGTATTGACGGAAACGGCGGAGGGTTCCGCACTTTTCTACTCCGCCGGGATGCCCCAGATGCTTAGTACCTTTGTCAACCTGTCTATTACAGCGATAAATTTTCCATCGGGGCTTAGCGACACATTGTAGAATGTACCGCACCCATCCATTGGCACGAGAAAATTCAGCAATCCCCCGGTGTCGGCATCCCAAATGCCGATGCCGAGACATAGGTCGAAATTAATGAGAATATCATTTTGCATTCCGAAATCGCACAAACCCACGCCGAAATCATCCCCCATATTCGTCGTCAATTGAAAGTCCTCCAAACTCCAAATGCCCGGCGTCATGGCAATTCGCTCACCATCCGGGGCAAAGCAAATGCTTCCGCTTAATTCCCTTTCCACCTTCCAGGATCCGGTGTGGACCAGGCCGGGCGTATGTCCGTTCGCCGAAGCGGTGAAGTATCTATCGTCCCAAGAGAACACCACCGAATCAAAATCCACATTTTCGTCGGCGACGAACTGATAAATCTGTGAATTGTCTTCCAGGTTAATAACCTCCCCACCCCATTGGCTGCCGTAGGCCAGCCACTCTCCGTGATGGCTGAAGGACAACACATAGCCGATGTTCGATGGAATATCCTCCCGGACCTTGGCGAAGGTTTGGGTATCGAAGAAGACGATCTTCCAAGGGTGGTCGGATTCATCATCCGGCAGCGAAACAGCAATCATCGTTCCATCCGGGCTGGAGGCAATGCCGCCCGGTGCGTCGGCCATCCCCTCCACGTTGCGCCAGATTTCGCCGATCTCGATCATGGCCAGCGGATCGATGATCCGTATCCCCTCGCCGTTGGTGGTCACGGCAAGTCGGCTGCCGTCGGGAGACCATGCCATCTGACTGCCGATAATTCCGCCGAGTGATTCTATGGGGATGATTCCCAAGCGGATTACACGCTTCGCGTTTTCCCGGTTAATGACCGGCCCGGGCTTCAGGGGATAGGAAAAGGAAGGCTGTGCGAGCGAGTTGACGGTCGGCGAGGGGGTTGCAGTCGGGGAAGGTGTCCATGATTCGGTCCGCGTGGGCGGCGGGCTGATGTTGTGCCCCTCCGGCGGGAGCGGCGATGGATGCCCTGCCGTCGGTCTGGGTAAATAGCTTCCGCCGCAGGCGGCCAGTGCGACTGCCAGCACGGCGGGGACAAACATGCGGCGCAATGTCCTGCCGGTTTTTTCCATCATCGGCTTTCCCTCCCTTTGGAAGACCGGTCCGCGCGCATCCTGCAACATCCCCTTTACCTCTCCCCCATCTCATCGACGGGCGGCGGAAATCTTCCGCTAATGATAATATTTCTCCTTACATGCCGCCATCCAGTGGAACCGCCGATCTCAAC
>JBJYXS010000282.1:0-14098 GCA_046260075.1 Anaerolineales bacterium
GGATGGAGAGCAGGATTTGCGGACGGTAGAGGGTGCCGCCGTTTCCGACCGCAGCGACGAAATTCACCACTTGAAGCGGCGTCACCTCCAGCGAGCCCTGGCCGATCGCCTGATTAAGCGCGTCGCCGCCGGTCCAATCCGCGCCGTCCTGGGCGTCGTGTTTCCATCCAGGATTCGGGACAAGGCCGGCCTCTTCTTCCACCCCGCTGATCCCGGTTTTTGAGCCCAGGCCGAAAGCCATCGCCATGTTCGGCACCAGCCAAGCGTCCTGGTAATACAACGCCAGGCCGACATGCCAGAAGCACGTGTTGCAGGAGCGCTCCAGGCACTGTTCAAAGGTGATTTTCCCCTGGGGTTTCATGTCCTTCTCGAGCGTCCAATCAGTGCCGGTGAATCCTTCGAGCTCCCGGAAGTATCCATCGACATCGTTGTAGATGAATTCCGGCGTGAACAGGCCGGATTCCAATCCGGCGGCCATGGTGATGATCTTAAACACCGACCCCAGCGGATATTTGCCGGTCGTCGCCCGGTTTGTCAGCGGGCTGTCGCTGTCCGCCAACAGATCGCCGAGCAGATGCGCGCCGTTCGTGCTCTCGAGGGCAAACAGATTGCTGTCGAAACGCTTGCTCGACGCCATCGCCAGCACTTCGCCGGTGTCGCGGTTCAGCACCACCACCGCGCCGTTGTACGGCCCCAGAACCGTCCGTTCGATCTGCGCCTGCGCCCCGGCATCGAGCGTGGTGTGGACGTCCATCGCCGCGCGGCCTTCCGATTCCGCCAGCACGGCAACCGTGCCTTCGGGCGCGTTCACCAGCAACCGGCCGCCCGCCGTGCCGGCTAAATCCTTTTCGGCCGATTCCTCCAACCCGGCCGCGCCGACCGATTCGGCGCCGGAATACCCGCGTGTCCGGTAGAAATCCAGCATCTCCGGCGAAATCTTGCGCAGGTATCCGACGACGTGCGAGGCCACGCCGCCCTCATAATAGTACCGTGTGCTATAGGTGTTGAGGTATACACCAGCCAGTGCGTTGAGTTGCGCCAGCCGGCTCCCCATTCCTTCGGAGTTCACATCCCCGATCGGGACATACTGGGCCGGAGCGGCGTCGACGTACATCAGCCGGATGGCCTCGCGCGGCAGCTTCACCGCCGCGGAAAGGGCCGCCAGCACGGCATCCTCATCGTCGATTTCTCCCGGAATCACCCCGATATCCACCGCTTCGGCCTGGGCGGCCAGCGCCAGGCCGTTGCGATCGTAGATATTTCCGCGCTCCACCTCAGCGCGGTACATGACCAGCGTGCTGCCGTCCGTCAATTCCGGAAGGACGGTTTGCCCGTCCCAGGCCACCGCCCAACCGTCGTCCCGCCGTTCGAGCAGCATACGGGGCTGCCGGACGATATCGCCGACCAGAATGGTGTGCAAGGTGAGGTCGAACGTCACCGTCGCCGTGTCGGGGCTCATCTCGATCCCGCCGATGGCATACTCCAGGGAGCGCACGGTGGCTTGAAGGTGCACGTTTCGGTAGTAATCGACGAATTGCTCTTCCGTCAGCGCCTCGCGGCTGCTCTCCGTCAGCCGTCCGTACATGGCCGGAAAATCTTCCGACTGCCAATCGTCGAGGAAACCGCGCGCCGCCGCTTCGGGCGAAGGCGCGGTCAGGATCGTCGGTTGGAAGGAAGGCGGGGTGCGGGTGGAGAAACCCGGCAGGGAGAGATTGGCGCCCTTCAACCATCGCAAGGCAAGGTACGCCCCAGCCAGCAGCAGCGCCAGCAGGAGCGCCGGACCGGCGAACTTTCGCCATCCGCCGCGCTTGTACTTACTGACCCATCCCGGATGCTGATACTGCATGAGTCCCGATTACCGCTTCATCTCCTGAGGAGGAAGAAACACACCTGAAGTGTCATTGCGAGCGGCCGGAAGCCGCGAAGCAATCCCCATACCCGGCTAGGGGCTGAACTCCGGCGTCGGTTCCTCGGTCTCTTCCGGCGTGTTGGTCCCGCGGTACCCATATTCGGATTCCCAAGGATAAAAAGCCGCCGGCCGACCCCCAAAGTAGATCTCCAGGATCCGCCGCGCCATGGGCGCAGCGTAGGTGGATCCTTCCCCGATGTTTTCGACGATCACGGCAATGGCGATATCCGGCTTATCAGGCTTCTCGCTCGAGGTGAAGGCGACGAACCAGGAATGCGGCAGGCCGAATTCGGTGGTCTGGGCGGTTCCGGTTTTTCCGGCGATCTTGTAGAGGTTCGAAATCCCGTAGAACCGGTGGCGGGCGGTGCCCTTGACGTTGTTCACCACGCCCGTCATCGCGCGTTGGATGGCTTCCAGATTTTCCACGGATACCGGAAGCCTGTTGCGTGCTTCCGGCTGGAAGCTGAATACGAGGTCGCCGATCGGCGGTTTGATGGAGAGCAGGATCTGCGGGCGGTAGAGCGTCCCGCCGTTGCCGACTGCGGCGACGAAATCCGCCACCTGGAGCGGGGTCACCTCCAGCGAGCCCTGGCCGATGGCCTGGTTGAGCGCGTCCCCGCCGGTCCAGTCGGTTCCCTCGGTCTCGTGCTTCCAGCCGGGGTTGGGTACGAGTCCGGCTTCCTCGTCCACGCCCATGATCCCGGTCTCGGATCCCAATCCGAAGGCCATCGCCATGTTCGGCACCAGCCAGGCATCCTTGTAATACAGCGCCAGCCCGACGTGCCAGAAACAGGTATTGCAGGAGCGCTCGAGGCACTGTTCGAGGGTGATGAGGCCCTGCGGCTTCATTTCCTTCTCGATCACCCAGTCCGTGCCGACGAAGCCCTCCAGCTCGCGGAAATATCCGTCCTCGTCGTTGTACATCGAATCCGGTTCGAATTCGCCGGATTCCAGCCCGGCGGCCATGGTGATGATCTTGAACACCGAACCCAGCGGGTAGAGGCCCGTCGTCGCCCGGTTGATCAGCGGATGGCGTTGGTCGTTGATGATCGCCTGGACCAGCGCGCTGTTGTTGTAGCTTCCGTTGTAGCTTTCCGGATTGAAGAGATTGCTGTCGTATCCCGGACTCGACATCATCGCCAGCACTTCGCCGGTGTTGCGGTTGAGGACCACCGCTGCACCGGTGAACGGCCCCATCAGCGTCTGTTCCATCTGCTGCTGCAGATCCCGGTCGATCGTGGTGTAGATGGCCATCGAAGGCTGGGGGTCGGATTCGGCCAACAATGAAAGGTTTGATCCCGTCGCTGTGGTCACCCACAACTGTCCGCCCTGCCGGCCTGCCAGATATTGTTCGCCCCAGTATTCCAGCCCCAGCACGCCCACCTGTTCGTCGCCGGCGTATCCCAGCGACTGGTAATAATCCCTTGTCGCCTCCGAAGGCTGTTGGGTGTATCCGACGATGTGCGAGGCGATCCCGCCGCCGAAATAGTAGCGCATCATGGTCGTCGTCAGCCGGACCCCGCCGGTGTTCCGCAGCATCCCGTACAGATCTTCGATGTCGTCCCTATTGACGTCTCCGACCGGGTAATACCAGTCGGGGTGGTTGATATCGTACATCTGGCGGACCATCTCGCGCGGGATCTTCAGCGCCGTGGCCACGTAGGAAACCATCGTTTCCTCGTTGATGATTTCCCCGGGGACGATCCCGATTTCCACCGCCTCGGCTTCGGCGGCCAGGGCCAGACCGTTGCGGTCGTAGATATTCCCGCGCGCCGGCCGTTCGCGGTAGATGATCAGCCGGTTGCCGTTCTCGAGTTCCGGCAGGACAGTCCGGTCGTCCCAGGCCACCTTCCAGCCGCCCTCCTGGTTCTTCAGCAGCATCCTCGTCTGGCTGATGAGGTCGCCCACCAGAATCGTATGCAGTGTCACCTCGAAGCTCACCGTCGCGTCGGTCGGCGTCATCTCGACCGAAAGGATCCGGTAATCCACCGAACGCACCGTGGCCTGCAAGTGGACTTCCTTGTAGAAATCGGCGAATTTCTCTTCCGATATCGCGTCGCGGCTGAGCGATGAAAGCCTCGAATACATGCTGGACCAATCCTGCGATTGCCAGCCGTCGAGGAACGCCCGCGCAGCCGATTCCGGGCTGGGAGCCGGAGTGACCCCCACCCCGAGGATGGCTTGGGTAATCGTCGATTCCAGAGTTGTCTCGCCGCTTCCGGTAATCATCGAACGAACCGCCACAACGGCGATCACGATGACGGCCAGGAGGACGATGGGAACGATCCACTTCTTCAAAAAGGCACTCTCCTACGGAAGGGGTTCCGTTTCCGGCGCAAAACCGCAGCTTCGCCCCGTACGGCAACCTTCCGGCAGCGGGTTCCGCGGAGGCTCTCCGGCCCGCTCCAGCAGCGCATACACCCGGCACAGGGGCAGGCCGACGACATTAGTGTAACATCCGGAGAGATCCTCCACCGGCCGGAACGAAGGATCCTGGATGGCGTAAGCGCCGGCTTTGTCGAGCGCGTCGCCGCTCTCCGCATAGGCTTCGGCTTCCCGGACGTCATACCGCCGCATCCGTACTGTTGTGACGGCGATGTCGGTCATCTCTTCCCCGCCGGGAAGGGCCAACAGGCATACGCCGGTGATTACCCGGTGTTCGCGCCCGCGCAGCCGCATCAGATATTCCACTGCTTGCCGGCGGTCGCGCGGTTTTCCCAACACCATTTCACCATCCGCCACCACGGTATCAGCCGCCAGAATCCATCCCTCGCGCCCGAGTTCCCGCCTCCTGGCGGAACGGGCTTTTTCGCAAGCCAGACGGACGGCCGTCGCCTCCGGCGCTTCGCCCGCGCGCGGCTTTTCGTCGATCGATACCGGCGATACTTCGCAAACCATACCGCATTTTCGCAACAGCTCCCGGCGGCGCGGCGATGCGGATGCCAGGATTAACGTCATCGGCTTTTCCATTGCTCCGGCGCGTATTGTATCAAAGGCGCGTCATGTGTTGGACGAGAAAAAACCGCACGAATTTTGTAAAAAAACGGGACGGAATCGGGAATTTCCATCGAATCCGGACTATCCCAATCCATCCGACACGGGGTGAATCCGTTTTACGCTGACCATTCGAAAAATGGTCTGCACGACGAGGCGTCCTACCCTACCTACGGTAAAATACTTCATGATGCATTCTGCGGACGATCCTTCCTCCGCTCCGTATCGACCTCCGCCGTCGGCCGGGCTCGCTTTCCTTCTGGACATGGGATACATACTGCTGGCCGTCGCGTGCTCGCTCCTATTATTGGCCGCCTTTCCGGATATTCCTCCCCTTGCTGCGGCCGCTTTCCTCATACTTTCCGCCCTGGCCCTGCTCCCGCTGCGCAACCGTATCCGTACATCGTTGCGGACGGCATCCGGCCGCGGCGGAAACCCTTCCGCGCTGCACGGATCGATCGACACGCTCACCTGCCAGGATTGCGCTTCGGCGTCTGCGGAATGGCTCCTGCAGCTTTCACGGTTTTTCCATTCGGCATCCGATCCGGACATCCTCCTGGAATTGATTTGCACGCAGGTGTTGCAGCGGATCCCCGCCCGCTCGATCCGCATCATTCTCACGGAGGAAAAGTATTCTTTGCTTTCCTTTGTGTGCTATCTCGAGGACGGACGCCGGCGCACCGACCGCGAGGGAACGCCATTCCCCGCAGAGGAGGACCTGGCCGGCGATGTCGTCCGTAATGCCCGGACACTCATCACCGCGGACTACTCCGAAGCCTGCCGGATTCGGAACCTCCCCGAGCGGGAAACCTACCGCGCGTGGGCTGGTGCGCCGCTGACGACGGGTGCTTCCGTCATCGGCGCGATCCTGCTGATGCGGGATGACCCATTTTCCGGCGGTGAACAGGCGTTGCTCGAAGCGATCGCGGATACCGCCGGCCCGGCATTGGCTAAATCCCGGCTAGACGGGGAATCAGTCCGGCGGACGGGCTTAATCGAACGCCTTCTGCGCCACTCGCGCCGAATCCTCGGCGCCACGGACCGCGGCAACCTGGCGGCGATGGTTCTCTCCGGAGCACGTGACCTCCTCCCCTGCCAAGCCGCTCTGCTCCTGACCCAGGATCCCTCCGGTACGTGGTCTGTGGAACGAAGCGCCGGCCTGCCACCGATAGCCGACGGTTTCCCGGCGCTCGATATAGATCATCCATTTGTCCGGGTGACGATTGGCGATCATCCGACACTCATCGATGATCTGCCCGATGCGGATCCCCTGCACTCGGCGATCGGGGGGTACGGTCTTCCCTTCCTCGGCGCCGTCTCCCTCCCTCTGCGCAGGAAGGAAAAATACCTTGGCTGGATCGTCTTCTGGAATCCTTCGCGGTCCGCGCCCCTTTCGAATACGGAAGAATTGCTCCTCAACGAGTTCGCCGCCGTGTCCGTCGCCGCGCTGGAAGTCGCACATCCGCGGCAGGCGGGCGGCCGTTCCGACTCCACCCTCATCGAAGAACTGACCTCCCTCCAACGATTGGATCAGGAACTCAACAGCGCCGACGATCCCGCCGGCGCAATGGCGATCACCTTGGATTGGGCGCGCCGGTACGCGGATGCGCCCGCCGGATTGGCGGTATTGTGCGCGGGAGATGCCTTCGAGGTCGCTTCCACCGCCGGATACCCCGAAGGATCGGGCCCGGAGGCGGGAGCCCGATTGCCGCCCGAATCGCCGCGTTTCGTACAAGTTATGGAATCCGGAAAACCGCGCGTCGACCGGACCCAGGATTCCAGCTCCCCCGGCCGTTTACCCTCCGGCCGGAGTGCGTTGTTCCTGCCGATCCGGCGTGGTGCGGAAAACCTGGGTGTGCTTCTTCTGGAAAGCGACACGGACGGTGCGTTCCCGCCGGCCGACGTGGAATTCCTCGAACGCCTGGCTTCTCACGCCGCCATTGCCATATCCAACGCACAGCTCTATGCCGAAGTCCGGGCCGCCAACCAGGCCAAGAGCGAGTTCATCTCCTTCGTCGCCCACGAGTTGAAAACGCCGATGACCTCGATCCGCGGCTACACCGATCTGGTGGCGCAGGGAGCCGTCGGACCGGTCAGCCAGCCGCAGGCGAACTTCCTGTCCACCATCCGCCTGAACGTGGACCGGATGGCCGCCCTGGTCAGCGATCTAAATGATGTATCGAGGATCGAATCCGGAAGGCTGAAACTCGAGTTCGCCGCGGTTCCGCTCGCCGCGGCCGTGGACGAGGTGGTCGAGGCGCTGCAATCCCAGATCGACGCCAAGGATCAGAAATTGACGCTCGAGATCCCCGCCGACCTGCCGCCGGCCTGGGTGGATCGCGGGCGGCTGATCCAAGTGTTGACCAATCTGCTCAGCAACGCGTACAAATACACGCCCGCCGGCGGTGCGTTGCGGATCGCCGCGGAACGCTCGGACAACCGCTGGGACGCCGCCGGTCCGCCGGAGGTCGTCCATTTCCTGGTCCAGGACAGCGGCCTGGGCATCTCCCTTCAGGAACAAAAAAGCATCTTCCAGAAGTTCTTCCGGTCGGAGGACGGAAAGGTGCGCGATATCCCGGGCACGGGCCTCGGCTTGCACATCACGCGCAACCTGGTGGAAATGCACGGCGGCCGGATTTGGTTCGAAAGCGAGTTGAACAAGGGATCCACGTTCCACTTCACCGTTCCCGCCGCCTCGGTCTGATCCGCCCGGTGGGACGCCGGTCCGGCGGGCGGGGGACCGCCGCCGCTCCTATGCTAGAATTCGATCCATGGAAGGGATCGTGCTGGAAATCCTCTTTCTGCTGTTTCTGATACTCATCAACGGGCTGTTTTCCATGTCGGAGTTCGCCGTTATCTCTGCCCGCCGATCCCGGCTTCAGGAACTGGCGGAGGACGGCAACGAACGGGCCCGGACCGCCCTTGAACTCGCGGAACATCCGGACCGGTTTTTAGCCACCATTCAGATCGGCATCACCCTGGTCGGCACCCTGGCCGGAGCGCTCGGCGGCGCCACCATCGCCCACCGTCTGGCGGACTGGTTCGCCGGCCTTCCCATGCTCGCCCCCTACGCCGAAGCGATTGCCTTTTCCCTGGTCGTGCTGGTGCTCACCTTTCTGACCCTCGTGCTTGGCGAATTGGCGCCCAAGCAGCTGGCCCTGCATGCCTCCGAATCGCTGGCGTTGGCGCTTGCCGGGCCGATGCGATCGCTGGCCTCCCTGGCCTCTCCGCTGGTCCGCATCCTGGCCGGATCATCGAATTTTTTCGTCCGTCTGATCGGGATCCGGCCCACCGCCGAACCGCCCGTCACCGAAGACGAAATTAAGGTGCTGATCGAACAAGGCACGCAGGCCGGCGTATTCGAGGCGGCCGAACAGGAGATGGTGGAAGGCGTGTTCCGGCTGGGCGAACAACGCGTCGGCGCCCTGATGACCCCGCGCCCCGACGTGGATTGGCTCGATCTCGACGATTCACCGGCAGTCCTCCACGACCAAATCCTCAACAGCCACCGCACGCGCCTGCCGGTCGCTCAGGGCGACCTCGACCGGGTGCTGGGAATTTTACACACCAAGGATTTGCTGACCCAGGGGTTTTCCTGCCAACCGCCCGATCTGCGCAAGGTACTCCACCCGCCGCTGTTCGTTCCCGAAACCGCGGAAGCCCTCCAGGCGCTGGAAAAATTTAAGGACTCCCGCGTGCACTTCGCGATCGTCACCGACGAATTTGGCAGCGTGGCGGGCGTGATCTCCAGCACCGACATCCTGGAGGCGATCGTCGGCGAACTGCCCGCCCGCGGGGAACCGGACGAGCCGGAAATCCTCCAGCGCGACGACGGCTCCTGGTTGATCGGTGGTACTCTGAGCATCGAGGAAATGATCGACATACTCGAAATGGACGACCTGCCGGAAGATGAGGAGGGGCCGTTTCAAACCGTCGGCGGGTTCGTAATGGCCCGGCTCGGTGAAGTGCCGCACGTCGGCGATAAATTGGAATGGGGCGGATTCCAATTCGAAGTGATGGACATGGACGGGCGGCGCGTGGATAAAGTGCTCGTGATGCCAATCCCGCCGGAAGAGCAAAGCGTACCCGAATGAATCCCTAATCATCCCGTCCTTCATCCTAAAGCGTCGGGTGAAGGACGGATGAGAAGTTAAGACGAACGCGCCGCCCGCGGGCGGCGCGTTCGTCTTTCCGATATTCCCTCCCTCAGGAATATGCTTAAGCCTTGTTACCGTTCGGCACCTTCGGCAGATCCTTTTCCGCTTCCGCCACGGCGTCGGCCGGGTATTCATAATCCTCCAGCTCGCCGTGGTTGTAGGCATCGTACGCGGCCAAGTCGAGGAAGCCGTGTCCTGAGAAGTTGACTACAATCACCTTCTTCTGGCCGTTCTTCTTGGCTTCCAGGGCTTCGTCAATGACCACCCGTAGGGCATGGGCCGTCTCCGGAGCCGGAAGTACGCCCTCCGACTGCAGGAATATCTTGGCGGCCTCGAAAGTGGGCAGTTGTTTGACCGCCACGGCCTCGATGTGCTTGTTAGCGTGCAGGCCCGAGACGAGCGGGGCCATGCCGTGATACCGCAGACCGCCGGCGTGAATTCCGGGCGGGATAAACCCGTGGCCGAGGGTTTCCATCTTTACCACCGGCGCCATCTTGGCCGTATCGCCGTAATCGTACGCGTACAATCCCTTGGTCATCGTCGGGCAAGCCAACGGTTCCACAGCGACAACGCGGGTTTTCTTGCCCTTGGTGAGATTTTCCCGCACGAAGGGGAACGAAAAACCGGCGAAGTTGCTGCCGCCGCCCACGCACCCGATCACTACGTCCGGATACTCGCCGGCCAATTCCATCTGCTTCAGGACCTCTTCCCCAACCACCGTTTGATGCATGAGCACGTGGTTGAGCACCGAACCGAGGGAATATTTCTTCGCTCCTTCGGATTTTGCGGCCACCTCGACCGCCTCGGAGATGGCCACGCCCAGCGAACCCGTGCTCTGCGGGTCCTTGGACAGAATCGCCTTGCCGAACTCGGTCCGGTCGGTCGGGCTGGCGAACACCTTGGCCCCGAAGTTCTCCATCAATACACGGCGGTAGGGTTTTTGATTGAAGGAAACCTTGACCATGTAGACTTCCAGGTCGATGTCGAAGAAATTGCATGCCATCGACAGGGCCGACCCCCACTGCCCGGCGCCGGTTTCGGTCGTCAGAGCCTTGGTTCCGGCCTCCTTGTTGAAGAAGGCCTGGGCAACGGCGGTGTTGGGCTTGTGCGAGCCGACCGGGCTGGCCCCTTCGTACTTGTAGTAAATATGCGCCGGGGTATCGAGCACTTTTTCCAGCCTGAGCGCCCGGATGAGCGGCGTCGGGCGCCAAAGCGCATAAATCTCGCGTACCGGGTCGGGAATCTCAATATACCGCTCGGTGCTGACCTCCTGCATGATCAGGCTCATGGGGAAGAGCACCGACAGGAAATCCGGCGACACCGGTTCCAGCGTGGCGGGGTGCAGCGGAGGGGGGATCTGAAAGGGCAGGTCGGCCTGGATGTTGTACCAGGCTTTCGGGATATCTTTTTCCCCCAACAGGAACTTGGTCGTTTCCATGCTTCTCCTCCTGGAGTGAAGATTGGTCGATCGGCGGATGATTCAGCAGCGGATTCCCCCCTGTACGATGAGGAAATCCCTCCCGTCACCGGAAATTAAAAAGCCCATCCCATTCTTGGGACGGGCGTCTCCGCTCGTGGTGCCACCCAAGTTCGGCCCCGGTAAAAAACACCCCGCGTGAATGCGCGGGGTGCGGTTTGCCAGCCTCACTCGTCGGGGCATCCGGAGATTTCTTCGGCATGCCCCCCGTCCGATAACGGGGACGGTTCCGGCCCAGGCTACGGCTTTCGCTTTCGCCCTGCAACTCCGAGGTCCATTCCGCGTCCGCGCCGCCGCCGGATTTCCACCAAGTACCGGCTCTCTGGGGAGCGCCCGCCGCGTACTCGTCCTCATCAACGTCTTTCCGGTATAATTATGAAGGCTGAGTATATCCCATCGGACCGTCCTGTCAAGCCGGAACGGACGGAAGTCTTTATCATCGGTTTTTCTGGCGTTATTTTTTAGGGAACATCACCGCGAGTAAAACGAATCCTTTTTTCGGTATCCATTCCTTCCGGTGATCTCCCAAAATCAGCTAGTTTGACGGATGGATGATCCAAATACTGGGGTGATTTTCCTTTAATACCGCTGTACTGGCGATTGACCGAATAGAACATTTGTGCTATTCTTGATAAACCGGGCAAGCAGAAAACCACTATTATTTCTTACGAGGATGTCATGGAACGAATAATTACCCCCCTTCCCCTTTCCGCTCTTCACGATTCTGCAGTCGCCTCCTACTCCTCTCTCACCCGCCGGGAGCGCGAGGTCTTAACCCTGATCGCCGCCGGACACACCAACCGGGAAATGGCGGAAAGCTTGGTTGTCTCACCCGAGACGGTGAAAACACACGTCCGCCATGTGTTGAACAAGTTCGGCGTAGCCCGCAAATCCGAAATCTGTGCGCTGATCGAAGGCTCCGGATATCCAAAAATCTGCGGGTAGAGGCAGAGCATAAGGATTATTCGATTTGGAAATACTCGGCGGTTTCCGGGCTTATCGGACGCCGTCGGCGTTTACACGTTAATAGAAGCCGTTCCGGTTCGGAATTCCTCCTCTCCTGTTCGAAATATCAATTCCAACCCCCCAAACCCGAACCGTATACAATCCCCGTCTTGAAGAGGTCTGGATTCCCCAACCGGTATCTCCACGCCGTTGAGGAACGTTCCGTTGGTTGTCTGTTCGGGTATAAGGGCGAATCCGCTTTCGTCCTGATCCAGTACGGCGTGTTTCCGGGAAGCGACGACCCCCGTGTCCCACTCCGAAAGATTGATGTCTGGTGCGGAGTGCTTCCCGGCCCGGCCCACAGTCAGCGGCGGCTCCCCGATGAGAAAGATCAATCCTCCCGGTCCGGCCAACCGGGTCCGCCGGTCGATCTCACGAAGGGAGAGGCCGGATGAGGAGCCATCAACGTTTTTTTCCTCTCCTTCCCGCCCCGCACCGGAAGATATGCCCGGCACCGGCGGTGATACCGGCGGACTATGCACCGACAGATACAACCGATCGGCGCTGGTAATCCCGGCGTCATTCAGGGTCTGCCCCGGATCAAGCGCCTTACCCTCCTCCGTTTCCAGCCGGAAACCTTCCGTCGGCGTCCCGGCATGGTTTTCCCAACCCGCTGTCCGGACCATATCGCCGATCCATTCCCGAATCGGCAGGTCGCCGGGCAGCTCCAGTAATACTGTGCAGTCCTTTCGTCCCTGGATGCTCACCGTTGTAAAGAGACGCTGAGTCATGAAATATCCCCCTTTCGTCCGGATTAACCGATCACCCAGCAAGGATGGACCGGCGTGTACCACCAATCATTAAGCAATGCCCGTTTATCGCGTCGCGAAACTTTATTCTCTTTGATAGCCGGGTCCAGCAGCAGGAACACGCCATCCGTCTCCCCTACAACCAACACAACATGCCCCCAGGTCCCCGCCTTCGGATCCAGTATTTTTCCCAGGCTGACGATGATCGTCTTTCCATCGCCCAAGGCTTTTTCCAGACCGCCCAGAGTTCCGAAGAGATTGAAGCAGAAGGGAATACCCAGCCGATGCAGCGCCGCTATGACCCCACAGGGAGTTGCGCCGCCTTCCATAATTCCCCCTTTCAGGTTGGGAAACCGGAATCTCATGAAGAAAAACCGGTCCAGAAATCCGGTGATCTGTCCCACGGCGCAGTCTTCCGCCGGTTTCCCCATTTTCGCGCAGTAGATGTGGCAGGCCATGGAAATCGAAAAATCCGCGCAATGCGTTGTGTCGCCCTGCCATTGATGGAATTGCTTAAAATATTCCTCGCTCGTTTCCGGTTCCGGCGATGGCTGAGTGGATGGCGTCATTGTGAATTCCTCCCTGCCGTATCTTCTGTGGACGGAACGGCGGCTCCGATCGGTCAGCCCGCCGTTGATCCGATCCTGGCCCGCGGCGGCGGGCATCCGCGAGTCCATCTTACTACACACGCCCGTTGCCGATGAGCCTTTCGATGGCACTGTGAAAACGATTCGCAGCCGCGGCGTCCGTGGACAGCTCCGGTCCGCAGAAAGAGAATAACCGGAATAACATACCGTCATCTGCAGTTCTTATGGTGTGATGTTTTATAAATCGCTGAAAAAACATCCCCCTTCATTGACAACAGATAACTCGTAAGGTATTATACAGTGTAACTTCAGGGGGTCAATATGTCCACCGGAAAATAATTTTTCACGGGGCCGCTCATTCGATCTCGGATGCGCGCCTTGGATTCCGTCTATTCCGCGCAAGCGGAAAAGAGGCCACAGCACATCTTCCAGGGGGATGATATCGATGATCCGCTACTACCCGGAAAACATCCGCAAATTCATCGCCGATCGACCGGTCGGGCGGGCACTACACACGGGCGCATCCACTGCGCCGGACTTTCCGCAATTACAGAAGGCTCCGGACAGCCGTCCCGTTCCGCCTTGGGAGACTTTCGGTCTTGCCGCGCCGGAAGAAAGGAGGTGGACGGAAATTCGTCTTTCGTGACGATACGGTAAAGGCTGGAAATCTTAAATCGAATGGCACATCGCTTCACACATTCTCGTCGTCTGCAGTAAAGGAGGGACCATGACGCAGATACAGATCGATCCGCAAGTCGTGCGGGATACGGGCAACAACATCAACAGGAAGAAGGATGAACTGCAGGAAATCGTAGAAGCCGCCAAACGGGTGATGGAATCACTGCGTGACGGCTTCAAGGGCAAACGATCCCAAGCCATCTATTCGGAGTGGGAACAAATACACCCGGCGTTAACAAAATCGTTCGAAAGCCTCCAGCAAGCCGCCCGGCTGCTGGATACCGCCGCCAATCAATTCGAGGAAGTGGATAACGCCGCCTGACAGCCGCGCCTTCGGGCGGACGGCGCAACGCCGGCTGTGCGTTCCGCGCCGTCCGCCGCTTCCGGCCGGCCGCCCTACCGGAGATATCTCCCATGCCGTTCAACCGACCGCCGCGCATCCTTCCTTCCCGGCCGCGGGAGTCCGTCCGCCTTCCCACCCCGCCGCAACTTCCCCGGGAACCGGGAGCCTTCCGCTGGATGACCATCCTCCTGCCGCTGGG
>JBJYXS010000282.1:14198-15563 GCA_046260075.1 Anaerolineales bacterium
TTGCCGCATACCGGCTCGGTCGGCATCGCCGGGGAACGATCCGATGTCCTGCGCGTCGCCCGATCGCTCCTTTGCCACCTGCTGGTGCATCATTGGTTCAGTGAAGTGCAGGTCGCCGCGCTCTGCGAGGATCGGTGGGTTTCGGAATGGAATTGGTTGTCGGCAGCCCCGCATGCCTTCACCGCATTCGCCTGGCCGAAATCCGGAATCCGGTTTGCCGATCCGGATTCGTGGACGTCATTGGCGGATTTGGAGAAAGAGCTGATCCGCCGGGAGCAGATCCTCGACGCCAGGCAAATGATCGGCGACGAATCCACCATGCCGCCGTTGCCGTGCCTGGTGATCGTCGTGGATTCCTTCCCTCAGGAATTCTCCCATCCCGCCCTGGACATGCTGTTGGGCGACGGAAAAGCACTTGGGGTTTTTGCTTTGTTTCTCACTCCGCAGGCCGCGCAGATACCGGGCAACTGCGGCGCGGTGATCGAAGTCCGTCCGGGCAACCTCACCTACCGGGAATCGGGAACCGATGCAACCCTTTCGGAATGCCGGCCGGACCTGTGCGATCCGGCGTTGGCGGAATCCATTACGAAGGCCCTTTCGCAGGTGAAGTGGTCTCAGCAGGAAGATCTCAGCCAGCCCCCCGCGAGGATCACCTTTCTGGAAATGTTGGGGGTGGCGTCGGCCGACGATCTGCCCGTGGAGACGTGGTGGAACGTCGGTTCTCCCTTTGGATTTCTGCAGGCTCCGATCGGCCGGTCGTCGGCGACCTCCGATTTCCTGTTCGATCTGCGCGACCGGGATGGATCCCACGGGCCGCACGGATTGCTGGGCGGAATGACCGGCTCCGGGAAGAGCGAAGTCTTGAAGACACTGATCCTGGCGCTGGCCGCCGCCACCCATCCGTACGATTTGAATTTTGCCCTGGTGGATTACAAGGGCGGGGCCGCATTCAATGAATTGGCCCGCCTGCCGCACACCGTCGGAGTGATGACCGACATTGAATCACATGGGTCCTATGCCGAACGGATGCTGCTGGCCTTGGGCGGGGAGCTCGAACGCCGCAAGCGGATCCTGGAGCGTGCCCGCTCGGTCTTTCGCTTCGGCCGGTCACACGTGGACGATTACCGCACCATGCGGGTCCGCCAACCGCTTCCACATTTGGTGGTCGTATTCGACGAGTTCGCCGAGTTTAAAAACCGCCATCCCGATGAGAGCAAACGCCTGATCAGCATCGCCCGCCTGGGACGCTCGCTTGGCGTGCACCTGATTCTGGCCACACAGAATATTCAGGCGGCCATCGATCCGCAGATCCTGCAGAACACCAACTTTCGCGTGTGCCTGCGCACCAGCCAGCCGGAAGACAGC
>JBJYXS010000283.1:0-5459 GCA_046260075.1 Anaerolineales bacterium
GTGTGCGGCCGACGGCGTCCGCCACACCGGCGGTCGAGCCGGCCCGGCTGGCGTAAGCGATTAATATTTTTTCCGCCATATCCTTTTCTCCATATGTGCGAGAAGGAAATTCCACTTTCCTCCGTCCGGCTTCGTGGAGCAGCGTATCGACGCCGCAAACCGCCGCGCCGGCCGCCGCAACCGTGAATAATCCGGCCTTCAGGAACTTCCTCCGCGAAACGGTCGCTTCTTTCCTCTTTTTCAACTTGTTTCCTCCCTCCCCTCCCCGGCTTACGGTATTTCCTCAGGAAAACGAATCACTTCCGTCGTTCCGGCAAGACGGGGTCGCCGCTTCTCATGGAGAGGATCACCAGCCCCCGTCCGTGCAGGTGGCGCAACATGCCGATAAGGCCGGATTGATCGGCGCGTACGGCGATCACCGTTGCGCGTTCGTCCACGCGGAGCACGGCGGTCTGCAACGGACCGTCCGCCATCCGTCCGTCGTCTCCCAGATCCCCCGCGAGACAAATGTGATACTCACGAACTGCATCCATACCGGCGCATCTCCCTGCGACGCACATCCCATGCCGTTTTTCATCCTACCCGGACGAAAAAAAGCGCGCATCACATGAACATGTGATTCGCGCAGTTGGAAATGGGAATTCCGGTAAACCGGCGGCAGGATTTACAGCAGGTTGTCACGCTGGGCGATTTCTATCGCCCGCGTGCGATTGTTCACCCCGAGTTTTCCGTAGATGGTTTTGACATGCGATCGGACGGTGTTGAGGGAGACGACCAGGCGATCGGCAACTTCCTCATAGCGCAGGCCCCCGGCCAGCAAGCGCAGCACCTCGCGTTCCCTGACGGTCAGCCGTTCCGTACCGCCCCCGTCCCCCGCCGATTTGGCGGAAATGCCGCTGGAAAAAGCATCCAAGACCTTCCGCACGTATTCGGGAGAAGCGTTTCCATGCCCCTTGACGCGCAACAAGCCGGCGACCGCATCGGCGATCCGCTTTCCCTCATCCACAAACACGCTGATGAACCCTTCCTCCTCCCCAAGTTCCAACGCATATCGGAGATCCGACCGGGCGCGGTCGCCCTCGCCCAGTGCATCGTGCAATTGGGCGCGAAGCAGGAGAAGCTCCAGCTGAAATGGAATCTCTTCGCGGCGGGCGGCCCGGTCTATCAGCCGGTCCGCCAACGCCAGTCCCTCCCGTGCGCTCTCGCGGCCGCCGTCCGCCTCCGCGCGGTGCAGGAGGACCCGCAATGCGGCGGAGAAGAATGGCCCGGCGGTGCGCCCGGAAGAGGGATCCGGCGCGGAAAAACCGTCCGCGAAGGAAAACCCCTCGGCCTGCAATAACCGTTCCGCATCGGCCGGTTTCCCCAAGGCCAGCAGCACCCTCGCCTGCTGGGCGATGATTTCCTCCCGCACGAAAACCGGCGCTTCGACGCGCATCAAGGCCGCGGTCCGGCGGATCTCCCGCTCGGCCGCTTCCGTCCGGCCTTCGATCAGTTGCAGCCGTGAGAGAATCACGCCATGGAACAGATGCGAATCACTGAAGCCGGCCAGTTCGCCCACCTGGATTGCGCGCCGGAAATAACCGTCCGCCTCTTCCAACCGATGCCACTGATAGCAGATCGTCCCCAGCTCCCCGTACACGGCGGTGGCGACCGGCGGCAGCGAACCCGCGGCGTCCATCCGGGCGATCCCTCCGGCGGCAAGTTCGAACGCGAAGTGCAGCTTTCCATGCCGGATGGCCGAGAGCGCCAAACCGGAAATTCCCAGCAATTCGTAAACCGTATCGCCTTCCCCATGCCCGTGTCGGATGATCTTCCGGAAGGCCTCCTCCTCGCCGGCCCGGTCGTCCATCCGTTGGCAGGCACCGGCCAGGCCGAGGTAGATCATGCAACGCGCCGGGCTTTCATCCTCCGGCGTCCGGTCGAGGGCCGTGCGGCACAACGCAGCTCCTTGGGCGGCTTGCCCGCTGGCGCTCAGCATCATGGCCTGGATCGCCATCCATTTGGCGTTCAGAATGGGATCCTCCCGCTCGTCGGATTTGGATTCCGCAAACAGCGCCGGAAGGCGTGCCAGGTATGGAGCCGCGCGGTCGTGCATGCCGCGGATCAAAAATATCCACGCCAACGCCAAATTGGCCTGTATGCTCTGAGCCATCCATTCCGGCGGAATGGCCCGCACCCAGCCGTCGACCGTCTTGACATGCCATTGCATCAGCATATCCATGGTATGGGCTTCGATCTGACGCAAGGCGACGCCATATTCCTCCGCTGCCAGTGCGTGCCGCACGGCCTCCGGAACCATTTCCTGACGGATGAACCATTCGCAGGCCCGCCGGTGCAATGCCGCCGAATCCTCCTTCGGCCGTGCGCCGGACCGAACGCGCAGCGTATCGACGAACAGCGGATGGTAGCGGAACCAGCGCTCTGCTTCATCGAGCGGCGCCAGGAACAGATTTGCACGACACAGCCGTTCGAGCATCGCGGCGCCACCGGCGCGTCCGGTGACCGCATCGCACAACCCTCCCGTTAAGCGCTCCAGAATCGACGTCTTCAGCAGAAAATCCTGCGTCTCGGGCGTCTGACGATCGAGGATCTCCTCAGTCAGGTAGGCGGCGATGGGACGGTGACCGCCGGACAGGCCGGCGATGAAAGCGGCGGGGTCCTTCCGGTTGCGGATCGAAAGGCCGGCCAGATGCAGCCCGACGACCCATCCCTCCGTCCGCTTGTCGAGAAGGCGGATGTCCGCCGGAGACAGCCCAAGCCGCAAGACGCCGTTGAGGTATTCCCCCGTTTCCTGCGCCGAAAACCGCAAGTCCGCCGCCCGAATTTCCGATAGGCGGCCGTTGGCTCGCAGACGGGCCAGCGGCAACGGCGGATCTTCGCGCGTTATCAAGGCAAGGTGCAGCGGCGGCGGGGGAGAAACCGTGAACCGCTCCATCACTTGTAAAATGACAGGGTCCTGAATCCACTGGAAATCATCCAGGAAGAGTACGAACGGCAAGGCGGATTCGACGATATCGTTGCTGATTGTTGTATGGAGGATTCCGGCATCGGGCAGCGATCCGCCGCGCAGGACGCCGTCGATTCCGCGGCCGACGGCCGGGTCGATCTGCTGCAGCGCGGCGATCAGATACAGGAAGAATCGTCCCGGATCGTCGTCGGCCGCATCGAGCGACAGCCACGCCGAGGGACGGTCCAGCCGGCCCGCCCACTCGCCGGCGCAGCATGTCTTGCCGAAACCCGCGCCGGCAGAAATCAACGTCAGCGTATGCCCGCTCGCCAACCCCTCCTGCAGCCGGCGGAGGATTTTCGGCCGCGGGATACTTCCAACTCCCTTGGTCGGAGGATGCAGTTTAGTAGCCAGCAATTCGGAGATCATTGTCGATCCTGGCGGTAATGATCTGCGCAGCAGACAGCCACCCGCGCCGTTCTATACGGCAGCCGGCCTGAATAACCGCACCTGCGATGATATTTCGTTGCGAAATACCGCCTTTTTCACGGTGTTTCCCGGAAGGTTCTCTCCATCCCGCAGCCTTCCGCTGTTTCCTCCGAGCGCGCTGTATGCTTTATGGATCCGGTTTGTCCCGGCAACCGCCCCGTCTATTGTTTCGGAATCCAAAAAACCGCATCGGCGACGACCGAATAGTTTATGACATCCCATTCCAGAATGTACGGGATCTCAAGTTCCGGTTCGTAATATTCCGCCAGTTGGACATTACCAATTTGTTGGATTTCCGATCCGACGATGATGCAATCGAAGGCGTGCCGCCCGGCCATTTCCCCCAGCCATTCATTCCAGACGATCCATTGATGCTCGATTTGGCCGTCATGGCCCCCCAGCAGCTTTTGAAGCAGAGGATTACCGGCGTAGAGTACCGTCGCGGCAAATTCTGTATTCCCGCTGTCGTAGATGGATTCCGGATCGCGATCCAACAAATACATGTCCATGACCGCCGATCCGTATATCGATACACACCGATCCGCCCGCTCCTCCAATTCCCGAAACCCTTCCGCGGTTTGTGTAAAATCGATCTGATATCCCGCGCCGAGTGGAAGAAGGCTGACCAGGCAGGCGGCGAATAATACGATCTGATATTTCCGAGCACGGACTTCGTTGGCGATGAAGGTGATTGCGGAGACGATCAACAGCGGAAGCGGCAATTCCTGAAAATACGTATGGGCTGTCCCCGCATTCCGGCCCATGGAAAACACCATGATCAACATCATGAGTAAAAAACCCACCGTATAGAAATCCGCGTCCACCCCTTCTGCAAGCGGCCTTGCCCATGATCCGATATACATCCGTACGCCGACATCCCCGGAACGGACCGCCCTCCGGATGCCGAGCCATGCGGCCGCCGCCAAGAGGACAATGGGAACTGCGTACCAGGTAAGGAAAGCGGCAATTTGCATAACCATATGTTCGGTGTCGTTCGAATACATATGCATGTGGTGGAGAACGGTGTATCGGAAATACAGCGGACATTCCAATCGCAAGAAGACGGCTGGAAGAAATATAAGCACGGACAATACGGCAAGGTGCAATAATCCGTTCCGTTTCGATCGGAAAATGAAAATATAGGCGCCATACAGCACAAAAGGAATTATGAAATATTGCTTGATGTAGAAGGAAAGCGCCCCGCACGTTGCGAAAATCCACATTGCGCGGGATGACGGACCGCATTTTTGAAGTGCGTAAAATCCCGCCATCATGAAACAAAAGGCCGGAATGTCGGGGCCGGGGCCGGCGATTTTTAAAACCAGACACAACGCATTTCCCATCACGGCGGATCCCGCCAAGGCGCCGACGACGGATGCCTTCCTTGCGCGAAGCAGAGCATAGAAAAGAAGGATCGAGAGCGCCAGGAAGAAGACGTTGATCAGTCTGGGAATGAGGAGTGTCGGCCGGAGAAGACCGATCCATGGAGAGATCATTATGGGATACAGAGGGCCGTATACGTACAATCGGGAAGGAAACCCTTCGAGAAGATAGGGGTTTTGACCTCGATGGAAAGCCATCGCCTGTATTACCGGCGCAGCTTCCCGATACGCCAAAGGATACGGAAACCGCAAATAGGAAATGAGGAATCCGAGAGGGACAATAGCCGAGAGAAGGATAACCGCAAGCAATGCCGTTTCCGGCAATCGTTTTTTTAAAGAGTGGATCATGTATCCGCCCCGTTCTTCCTTTTCACACAACGGATCGTTGTGTTCATCGGAACCCCCGAAGCCGGCCGAGTTTCCGTGTTCTCTATCGCCGGGCGAGGGTTCCTTCCGGCGATGCCTTCGCGCAGGGATGCGTTGCATTCCTTCCGTGAAAACATCCTGCTCGGAATTGTCTCCCCCCAAGGCGCCCTCGGGCCCGAACCCCGGCAAGCGATACCATAAACCACCGTCGGTACGGGCCATCTATTGCACCATGATTTCGCACCGGTCTTCCAGCTTCTCGTTTTTCGTTCCCG
>JBJYXS010000284.1:0-3517 GCA_046260075.1 Anaerolineales bacterium
TTCGGCACGGACGCCGCCCGCACCCGCTTGGGGATTCGCTTTCCCTCCGCCTTGCGGCGGGCGATCTTCCGGCAGATATTTGCGATCTCGCGGTCCAGATTCCGCACGCCCGCTTCCCAGGTGTACTCGCGGATAATCCGCTGCAGCGCCTCCTCATCGAAGGCCACCGGAAAAGCGGCCAGCCCGTTTTCCTCCGTCTGGCGCGGGATCAGGAACCGGTTGGCGATGACGATCTTTTCCTGTTCGATATATCCGCGGAACTCGATAACTTCCATCCGATCCAGAAGCGCCGGCGGGATCGGCCCCAGCGTATTGGCGGTGGTGATGAACATCACCCGCGAAAGGTCGTACGGCACATCGAGGTAATGATCCTCGAAGGCATGGTTCTGCTCCGGATCCAGCACCTCCAGCAGGGCAGCTGCCGGATCGCCGCGGAAATCCACGCCGAGCTTATCGATTTCATCCAGCATGAACAGCGGATTGGCCGTCCCGGCCCGGCGCATCGTCTGGAGAATCCGTCCCGGGAGGGCGCCGATGTAGGTCCGCCGGTGGCCGCGGATCTCGGCTTCGTCGCGCACACCGCCAAGCGAGACGCGTACGAATTTCCGTCCGATCGTCTCGGCAATCGACCGCCCAAGAGAGGTCTTCCCGGTTCCCGGCGGGCCGACGAAGCACAGGATCGGCTGCTTTTGCTTTTTGGGCACCAGGCTGCGCACGGCGAGGAACTCGAGGATGCGCTCCTTGGCCTTGGGCAGTCCGTAATGCTGCCGTTCGAGCACCTTGGCGGCGTGTTTCAGGTCGAGATTGTCTTCGGTCTGGTTTTTCCAGGGCAGTTCGATCAGCCAATCCAAGTAAGTGCGGACGATGGCCACTTCGGGAGCCATGGCCGGCATCTGGCCGAGGCGGTCGAGTTCCTTGAGCGCCTTGGTTTGAACCTCCTCGGGCATCCCGGCCTGGAGGATGGCGTCTTTGACTTCGCCCAGCTCCTTCGACCAGGAATCCTGCTCCCCCAATTCGGTCTGGATGGCCTTCATTTGCTCGCGCAGGTAGTATTCGCGCTGGCTCCGGTCCACCTCGCTTTGCACTTTCGAATGGATCCGGTTTTCCAATTCGAGCACATCCAATTCGCGTCCGAGCATCACGCTCAGACGCTGCAGGCGCCGTTCGACATCGAAGGTTTCCAGCATCCGCTGCCGGTCGGGGACGGAAACGCCGAGCGCGGAAACGACCAGGTC
Source organism: Anaerolineales bacterium (assembly GCA_046260075.1). Classification (GTDB taxonomy): domain Bacteria; phylum Chloroflexota; class Anaerolineae; order Anaerolineales; family RBG-16-64-43; genus JAFGKK01. Next base: position 1,236 of record JBJYXS010000284.1, read on the forward strand.
GGCCAGCCAGCCGGCATCCTCGACGTTGAGGGCGAAGATGTAGGCATCCTCCGGAAGGCTGCGGTTCAGCTGGACGACCTTTTCGAAAAGGGCCAGCACCGCGCGCATCAGGGCCTCGGTTTCACGCGTCCGTTCGGCGTTTTCGCAGACCGGGCGGGCCCTGGCGCGCAGGAAGGATTCACCCGGGAGGAATTCGACGATCTGCACCCGCCGACGCCCCTGGGCCAATACCGTCGTGGCGCCTTCCGGCAGATGCAACACCCGGCCCACCGCGGTTTCGCAGCCGATGGTGTACAGATCCCCGTATCCGGGCTCGGCTTTCTCTTCATTCTTTTGGGCGACGGCGATCACCGTTTGCCCGGTGCTGTGGGCGAACTCCAATGCCGAGAGCGCGCTTTCCCGCCCGACGAACAGCGGGGTCACCATCCGCGGAAAGACCACCAGATCCCGCAACGGAAGAACGGCGCAGGTGATCAATCCGTCCTGATCCAATGTTCCGTCGGGGATTTTCTGCAGTTCCTCGGTGCGGCTTCCCAGCACTTCTGCGAATTCGGAACGCAGCTGCCAGTCGCGGAAATCCTGTGCGCCCATATTTCCCATCGTCTATCCCTGCACCTTCACGCCGCCCGCCGCATCCGCCGCGCTTTCCATCCTTTTTTCCTGAATCGCGGGCCATTCTTCCAGCACCGCCCCGGCTACGAACAGGCTGCCTGCCGCCAGCAGAACGTCTTTCGGCCCGACGAGATCCAGCCCACGCTCCAGCGCCGGACGCGGATCGGGCGAGATCTCCGACGGGCAACCCCGTTCCCTCGCCAGGGCGGCGATTTTCTCCGGATCCGCCGCGCGGGGATGCGTGGACCGCGTGGCGATCAGCCGCGAAACCCGGGGCAACAACCCATCCAGCATCCCGGCGATGTCCTTGTCGTCGGATGCGCCGAAGATCAGCACCACACGCCGCATGGGAAAATAATCGTCGAGGGCGATGCGCAGCCTTCGCGCGGAATCCACGTTGTGGGCCGAATCCACAACCACGACCGGGGAGCGGTGGAGCAACTGGAAACGGCCTTCCCAGCGCACCGTGCTTAACCCTTTGCGGATAGCTTGTTCGGATATCGGCGGAAGGCTCGCCCGAGCCGTGGACAGCGCGGCGACGGCGGTGGCGGCGTTGATGATTTGATGATACCCCAGAAGCGGTATTTCGTACCGTGCGGCGATGGACTGCAGATCCTTCCCTTTTCCCAAGGCAGCGTCGATCTCAGCCTGCCGTTCCGCCGGCCATAGAAAGAAGGATTGCCCGTCCAGGCTGCGTTGGTCGGGCGCAAAGTGCCAATCCCTCCCGACCAGCGTTAGCGGCGCGTTTCGTTCCGCACAGATCGCCCGCAAGACCTGCATGGCTTCGCCCTCCTGGGGCGAGGAGACGACCGGAATTCCCGGTTTGATGATCCCTGCCTTTTCGCGGGTGATCTTGGCCAGTGTATCGCCCAGGAGGTGTGTGTGGTCGTAGGAAAGCGATGTAATCACCGATATGGCCGGCGTCACGACATTGGTCGCATCCAGCCGGCCGCCGAGGCCGACCTCCGCAACGACCACTTCCGCCCCTTCCTCCCGGAAATATTGGAACGCCGCCGCGGTGGTGATTTCGAATGTCGTCAATCCGGGCACCTCTTCGACCTTCCCGCGAAGGGATTCGACCAAGCCGGCCAGACGGTCGTGGGCGATCGGCGTCCCGTCCAGGCGGATCCGTTCGCAGAAATCGATCAGGTGGGGCGAGAGGTAGAACCCCGAGCGCAAACCCGACGCGCGCAGGGCGGAATCGAGCATTGCGGAGACGGACCCTTTGCCCTTCGTCCCCGCGACATGGAGCACGGCATACTGCTTATGCGGATCCCCCAACAGCGAGAGGAAGGCGTGCATTCGCCCAAGGTCGAAGGTATGGGCGGAATATGGATACGTCCGTTGCTGGCTGTAGTCGATGAAGGAATACAGATAGTCCAGCGCCTGTTGATAAGTGAATTTTTCCACGGGGGGGATTGTAACACCCCACCCCCCTTGCCCTCCACCCCTTTTTTCACCACAAATTCCCCATCCCTCAGGCCTGAACCTTGTTTCCATCCTCACCCCCTGCCCCTCTCCGCCGCTTTCCTTCGCTTCGCTCAGGACAGGCATTCCGGAACAGGCCCTCCTGGTCTACGCCGATTCCTTCCTCACCCCCTGCCCCTCTCCTCGTCGATCCCTCTCCCACCCAACGGTCGGGATCGGGCCAAGCACCAGGAGAGGGGAGT
>JBJYXS010000285.1:0-13648 GCA_046260075.1 Anaerolineales bacterium
GGCACCGGAAGGTCGGCCTGAAGGAAGAAATGACGAAGCCGGAATTGCTGGCCGGATAGTAACGGCGCAAGCGGGCATTTGGTAATGCGGGTCGGAGGGATCGTTGCATCATCCGGCGGCCGGACCGGCTGTTGAACGCTGAGTGCGAAAATGATCAAGCGGATTCTCCTTATCTGGTTTCTTGCCAATTTCGCCCTGGCCGGCGTCTTCCGCCTTGTCACGGGGTTTTGGTATCTCCAGTTGCCGCCCATCCCCGGGAGAATCGCCGAGTTGGGCTTGATTGTTCTCCCCAATCTTTTCTTACCCGTATTGTTGTTGCGTTACGGATGGGGCAAACCCGTCCCCGATATTCCGCAGGCATTGGGATGGGAACGCCGGGGGTGGCGTCCGATAGGGATCGGCGTCGTCGCTTTTTTCATCTACATGCTCCTGTCGGCCGTTCTTTCCAATATGCTGGAGCCCGGCATACCCTACAATTCGCCCGGCGAGGGCGGCGCCATCGAGGGAATGGCGGGATTATTAGCCCTGCTGCTGTATATTGTGCTTGTGGCCGTCACGGTGCTGGGTGAAGAAACGATGTTCCGCGGAGGGATACGGACCCAAATCGGCCGGTCTTACGGCGCGGGTATGGGCGTTCTCCCGGCGGTCGTGCTGTTCGGATTGCGCCATTTGCCGGACGGTATTTTCTATGCATCCGCCTGGCACGCAACGCAGCAGATGTGGCTTTCCCGGCAGGCCGATCCGTATCCCGGCGCCGTCCTGTTGGGATTGGCGCGATGCTTTGGAAAAAGCACCTGCGCCTCAGCCGTAATGCACGCATTGATCTTCGCGCTGATTTTCGTTTAAGGTTTCATTTAACTGTATACTGGAATATACACTTGCATCATCGGCCTTTGGCCGATGGGCCCGCCGATCCTGTATACAATAAAGACCCGGTAAAGGAGGAACGCGATTGTGAAAGCCTTGGTCCTTTATGATTCCACCTTCGGCAATACGGAAAAGATCGCCCGGGCCATCGGCGAAACGATCCGCTGCCCGGTGCTGCGGGCGGGGGACTTCAACCCGGAAGAGCACAAGGATGTTGACCTCCTGATCGTCGGTTCGCCCACCCACGGCGGCCGTCCCACACCCGATGTGCATCGCCTGCTGGGGGGACCGCTTGCCCTGCAGGGCGTCGATGCGGCCGCATTCGACACCCGGACGGAAAGGTTTTCCCGAATATTCGGCTATGCCGCCGCAAGGATCGGGCAAAGCCTGGAACGGGGAGGGGGAAAGCTCCTGGTGCCTCCGGAAGGATTTGTGGTTATCAAAAATAAGGGTCCTCTCAAGGAGGGCGAACTGGCGCGCGCCGCCGGTTGGGCGCAATTAATCATGAAGCACAGAAAAGGGAAGCATCAGCCATAATCCAACCCCATGCCGCAATATGGCTTTGGCGTATGTGCGGCGCGTAGGGGCCCGGCGGACCGGGGAGGAATTCCGATGAAACGCATGCTGCTTTTCCTCATTGCATTGTTGCTGGCCTCTCTGGCGTGTTCGTCACAGAGTTCCGCTCCGCCGCCGACGCCCCTGCCGGAGGGGATACTCGTCCGGGAGATCCCGGAGAACATGGACATCATCTTCGATTCCATCCGTTATGTCCTCAACGACGAAGCCTGCCGCAATGGGAACAACCCGGTGGACGGGAATTTCCTCAATGTGCCGGAATGCAATGCGCTGATTTACGATCCCCAAGGCGAAAGCATCGCCTCCCCGCGGCAGCTGTTCGCCATGGATCGGAATTCCGGCGAGGTCGTGCAGATCACCAATACGGATTGCCTTTATACCCTCGGGCAGGCCGTGGATTCGACGACCCTGATGACGCACGCGATCTGTTCGGACACGGATGCCAATGGAAAGATCAATGAACAGGACAAATCCGAGATATATCTGCTGGATCTGCCGACGGGGGAAATGGACTGCCTGACCTGTGATTACGAATTGACCAGCATCAACAACACGGATTATTCCCGGGCCAACGGGGAGATCGTGTTTTCCGCCCAGCCCGAGAACGTGTTTCATAATTATCTCTATGCGATTACTGTAGATAAGGCGCTTCGGCAGATCACCCACGAGGATCAATACATGGATTTCGATTGCGCCTGGTCGGAGGACGGCACAAAAATCGTCTTTTCCCGGCTGCCCCACCCGTGGTTCATGAAGCCTTCCCAGGTGTGGTTGATGGATTCCAGCGGCGACCGCCGGCAAAAAATAACCGACGGCGGACCCAACCCCGATAACGAGGAAAACCATGGGAATTATCCGATCGGGATCGACGCCGATCCGGACCTCAGCCCGGACAACCGGAAAATCGTCTTTTCCCGGTTGAGAACCGGCAAGGAAAACGTTCCCTTCGGGGTCTATGAATTGCTGGTGGTGGATGTAGAAACGAAGGAGATAGAAATCCTGGATTCGCAGTATGCCAACATGATCCCGCAGTGGAAATCCGGCGGTATCTTGATCAACCGTCAGATCGGCGCGGCCGATCCGGCGGATATCCATGCCATGAGTTTGAAGCAAAGCCTGTACCTGTACAAAGACGGCGTGTTCGCCGAGTTGGAGGAATACCCGTTCAACGTGTTCCCGCTGGGAGCGTTCGGAGGGTATTGGATCGATATTAATTGAGTATGTCGTGAACCCGACACAAATGCCGCCGGAATGTCGTGCTCACGACGTTGAACTGCCCGGTGCGGCTTCTAGAATGGGGGAAAAAGAAGGGAGATAACGATGAACCAGCCCGATCTCGGAATTAAAGTGGCCGAACTGCGCCAGGTAAAGGGCTTCACCCAGGAACAGCTGGCCGAACGCTGCGAGGTCAGCCCGCGCACCATCCAGCGCATCGAAAGCGGCGAGGTGGATCCGCGCGCCTACACCCTCCAATGCCTCGGCAAGGCGCTCGCGTTCGACTTCGGCGGGGAGGGCCCGGCCAACGAAAGCCTGTGGCTGACCGTCCTGCACCTGAGCAGCATGCTGTGCATCTTCATCATCCCGCTGCTGCTGTGGTCTTGGATGAAGAACCGCTCGGTGCGGATCGACCGGCAGGGCCGCAAGGTGCTTAATTTCCAGATCACCATGATGCTGCTGAATTTCGGGGCCGCTTTCCTGCTGATGACGTTCCCGCTTGTGTTCTACCTGGGAGGCGAGGCGTTCGTGGAGACCTTGCAGGAATCCCAAGCCATCGCACTCTCCACCTTTCTCCTGCCTGTGCCCCTGATCCTGATTGGAATCTTCTGCACCATCCAGGGCGCCGTCAACGCCGTGCGGGCGCTGACCGACAAGCCCATCCACTACCCGCTCAGCATCCCGTTCGTCAAATAGAAACACGGAGGACACGGAGAACACGGAGGGTACGGATAAATCCTTGGATTTGTCCGTGCCCTTTGTTTTACCCATACGGGTGGCAAGCCGGCGATTACTTGTGGTATACCAAGCAACTGATACGCGGGGGAACCCCGGTACAACGGAACGATAAGTGAAGTCTCTGCGACGATTGGCGCAATTCATCAAACCCTACCGATGGCGGGCGGCCCTGGCGCTGACGCTGCTGCTGGGCATGGTCGCGGCGGATATGCTGATTCCCCGCCTCACCCAGAGCGTGGTCGACGACGGAATCGCCCGCGGCGACCTGGCCGCGGTCCTCAACACCGCGGGAATGATGCTGGCGGCGGCGTTCCTGAGCGCACTCTGCGCGGTGGGCAACACCATTCTTTCGGTGCGCGTCGGGCAGGGCGTGGGCGCCGACCTGCGCGGCGCGCTGGTGCGCAAGGTCCAGACCTTCTCGTTCGGCAACTTGGACCGGCTGCAGACGGGCGAGCTGCTGGTGCGGGCCACGAGCGACGTGACCCAAGTACAGACGATCGTGATGATGTCGCTGCGGATCCTCACCCGCGCGCCGCTGTGGATGCTGTTCAGCATCGTGATGCTGGTGCTGACCAGCCCGCGCCTGGCGCTGATGATGGCGCTCCTTTCCCCGATGGCCCTGGCGCTGGTCTGGTTCTTCGCCGTGAAAGCCCAGCCGATGTTTCGGACGGTTCAGGAAAAACTGGACCGGCTGAACCAGGTGCTGCAGGAGAACCTGGCCGGCGTCCGGGTGGTCAAGGCCTTCGTGCGGGCGCCCTATGAAGCCGCGCGCTTCGATAGCACCAACGTCGACCTGACGGAGCGGACGACGGAAGTGATGCGCCTTCTGGCGGGCCTGTTCCCGACGATGACGCTGATCATCAACCTGGGATTTGTGGGCATCCTGTGGATCGGCGGGAATTTGGTGGTCGGCGGACAGATGACCTTGGGGGAAATCGTCGCCAGCATCAATTACGTCACCTATTCGCTCTTCCCGGTGTTGATGCTCGGCATGATGATCGGTCCGCTTTCGGCCGCCGAAGCCTCGGCCGGGCGCATCCTGGAGATCCTCGATGCCGAACCCGATGTGCGGGAAAGCCCGCACACCCGGCAGCCGCCCGCCGCCGGGGGCCGGCTGGTGTTCGAAAACGTCTGTTTCGGCTACGACGGCGCGGAAAGCGGCGGGGCGGTGCTGCGGGACATCAACCTGGCCGCCGGCGCGGGCGAGAAGATCGCCATACTGGGCGCCACCGGATCCGGCAAATCGAGCCTGGTCCACCTGATCCCCCGTTTCTACGACGTCACCGGGGGACGGATCACGCTGGACGGGATCGACGTGCGCGATATCCCCCTCAAAACGCTGCGCGGCCGGGTGGGCATCGCGATGCAGGAGACGGTCCTCTTCCGCGGCACGCTGCGCGACAACATCCGCTACGGACGTCCGGACGCGGCCGGGGAAGAAGTCCTCGCCGCGGCCAAGGCGGCCCGGGCCCACGATTTCATCATGTCGTTTCCGAAGGGGTACGACACCGCCGTCGGGGAGCGGGGCGTCACCCTCTCCGGCGGGCAGAAGCAGCGCATCGCCATCGCCCGGGCGCTGCTGGTGCGCCCGGACATCCTGATCCTCGACGACAGCACCAGCGCGGTCGACGTGGAGACGGAGGCCGAGATCGAAGGCGCGCTGGACGGGTGGATGAAGGGCAGGACCCGCTTCATCATCGCCCAACGGGTCAGCACCGTGCTCAACGCGGATACAATCGTCGTCCTCGACCAGGGGCGGGTCGCCGCCGCCGGTCCGCACAACGAGTTGATCGCCACAAGCCCCATTTACCGCGAAATCTACGAATCGCAATTGGGGAACGGAGGGACGGCCGATGCCTGAAGGCGCATCCGGCAAGTCCTCCCGCCCCGCTCAAGCGATCCATCCCGGTCCGGGAGGGCGGTTCCGCGGCGGCCGGATCGAGAAGGCCCGCGACCCGCGCGGCGCGGTGCGCCGCCTGCTGGTGTATATGATTCCCCACCGATGGACGCTGGCGGGGGTCTTTCTCCTGGTCGTCATCGGTTCGCTGCTCGAACTGGCCGGGCCGATCCTGATGGGCGTGGCGATCGACCGCTTCATCGCCGTCCGGGATCTCGACGGGCTGCTTCGCATGGCCCTGTTGATGCTGGCGGTCTACGCCGTTTCCTGGCTGGCCCAGCTCATCCCGGGCATGGTGATGGCGGCGACGGCGCAGAAGGCGATGCGCGTGTTGCGCCGCGAACTCTTCGAGCACCTGCAGACGCTTTCGCTGAGTTTTTTCGACCGGCACCCGCACGGCGAGCTGATGAGCCGGCTGACCAACGATCTGACCGCCATCAGCCATGTGCTCTCCCAAAACGTCACCCAGCTGTTCGCCGGCCTGCTCAGCCTGGTTGGGATCATCGTCGCCATGTTCGCCGTCAACTTCCGGCTGGCGCTGGCCTCGATGCTGGTCCTGCCGCTGATGATGGCGCTGGTCGGCTTCGTGGGCCGGCGGACGCGCTCCGGCTTCCGCGAGTACCAGAGGCGCATCGGGCAATTAAACGGCACGCTGGAGGAGATGTTCAGCGGCCAGCGGGTCGTCATCGCCTTCGGCCAGGAAGCGAAGATGCTGGGCGAGTTCGACGCGGCGAACGAAACCGTGCGCGCCGTCGGGGTGAAGGCGCAGACGTACTCGCTGCTTGTTCCGCCGCTGATGGGCATCCTGAGCAACGCCAACATCGCCGTGGTCGCCGGATTGGGCGGCTGGATGACGCTCCAGGGGATGGCCAGCGTGGGCGTCATCGCCGCCTTTTACACCTATTCGCGCAACTTCGCCCGGCCGCTGCGCCAATTGGGCGATATCTACAACCAGATCCAGACCGCGCTGGCCGGCGCGGAGCGGGTATTCGAAATCATCGATACGGCCCCGGAAATCGCCGACGAACCGGACGCCGCCGCCCTGGACGGAATCGAGGGCCGGGTGGTCTTCGACAAGGTCGGTTTTTCTTACCGGCATGGCGTGCCGGTGCTGAAGGACGTCACCCTGCGGGCGGAAAAGGGGCAGACGATCGCCCTGGTCGGCCCGACGGGCGCGGGCAAAACGACGATCGTCAATTTGCTGATGCGCTTCTACGACATTCAAGGCGGGGCGATCCGCATCGACGGCACCGATATCCGCACCGTCCGAAAAGCCGACCTGCGGCGCCAGGTGGGCGTCGTTTTGCAGGATACGTTCCTCTTTTCCGGCACGGTGATGGAAAACATCCGCTATGGGCGCCTGGATTCCACGGACGAGGAATGCATCGCCGCGGCCGAATTGGCGAACGCCGACCAGTTCATCCGCCGGCTGCCGGCGGGATACCGGACGAAACTCTCGGAACGCGGGAGCAACCTGAGCCAGGGCCAGCGGCAGCTGCTGGCCATCGCCCGCGCGATCCTGGCGGATCCGCGCATCCTGGTGCTCGACGAGGCCACCAGCAGCGTCGACACGCGGACCGAGGTGAACATCCAGCATGCCCTGCTGCGGTTGATGGAGGGGCGGACGAGCTTCGTCATCGCCCACCGTCTGAGCACCATCCGCAACGCGGATAGGTTGCTGGTGATCGACGGCGGCCGGATCATCGAGCGCGGGACGCACGATTCGCTCCTTGCCCGCAAGGGGTTTTACTACAATATGTATATGAGCCAGTTCAAGGGAAGAAAGGCGTGAGAAGTTGACGGGTTCGGCGTGCGGACCGGATGGCAGCCGCCCGGCCGGGTAAGTGATCCACAAAGAACCCAGAGGTACACAGAAGTAATAGAAAATGCTTGTGTCCGTGCTCTCCGTGTCCTGCGTGGTTGATCTTTTCCGGCCAATTAGCGTTCATGACGAATGCCGCCGGCCGGCGGAATAACCAAATGAAATGCGGGAGGCCAGAATGGATATTTTCGCCAAGTGGCAGCGTCAGGATACCCCGGAAAAAAACCGCATCCCGGCGTTGATCGTCGGCGCATTGATCTTCCCGATCTCCGCCCCGGCCCTGATCGTGTTCTTCGCGCCGCATATTGATGTGTACCTCGGCTGGGGTTCTTTTTTCCGCGGATGGCCTAATTTCCTCATCGGTGTATTGTCGGTGTTGACCGGCGGAGCGTCGGCGTTTTGGACGATCATCGAACAAATCCGTCTGGCGTCGGGAACGCCGTTTCCCATGCTGCCGACCAAGCAACTGCTCGTCGCCGGACCGTTCGCCTACTGCAGGAATCCGATGACGCTGGGCACGATCCTCGCCTACGCCGGAATTGCGATCTGGATCGGATCCCCGTCCGCCGTGCTGGCGGTTGCCGCAATAACCGCAACATTGGTCGGTTATTTGAAATGCATCGAGGAAAAAGAACTGCTGCTGCGATTCGGAGACGAGTACGCGGAATATAAAAAGAAAACGCCCTTTATGATACCGATGCCCCCAAGAAAAAACCGTTGACGAAGAAGCCGCCTCTGCGCCGCCGGATACTGTAGCCCGGCCGAAGCCGGCGAAAAGGCAAGCCGGCCGGGAATGTCGTCTCAGTGTATGCTGATCGCCCGGATCGAGTACGAGTATGGAAAAAGAACACGGATAGATCAAGTGATCGATCCATCCGTGTTCTCCGTGTATCACTCCTGCGATTGCAGTTCGATGATGTTGCCCTCCGGATCGGCGGCGTAGACGAAGGTCAGCCGGCCGACGCCCTCCACGGCCCGCGTGACGACGGTCCCGATGGCGCTGCCGCCGTGATCGAGGACGGTCTGCAGCACCGCGGCCACGTCGTCGACCTGGAAGGCGATGTGAGCCAACCCCTCGCGGTTGGCCGCCGGCGGGGCCTTCGGCTCGTTGCGGCCGTACGAGAAGATCTCCAGAGTCGGGCCGGATTCGCCCCAGCCGGGCAGGCGCAGGTGCAGGCCGGCCAGTTCGGCGCCCTTCACGCCGGTGCCGTCTTCCAGCCACTTGCCCGAATGGCTGCGCTCGGGCGGCACCGGCACGCAGCCGAAGACTTGCTCATAGAAACGGACCAGCGCCCGCCAGTCCTTGGCGATGATGTTGGTGTGTTTGTATTTCATTTTCCGCCCCTTTCCACTCTCCGCATTTCCCAGACCGTCCCGGTGTGGTCGGGACAGTGGATGCGGTGGACGCTCGGATCCGTCTCGTTCCACGAGGGAAATCCCAGCGCCACGCGCCAGGTGTAGAGATCGAGCACGTGCAGCAGGGCGAAGCACACGCCCTCGGGCCGCTGGTAGGGGTTCTCGTAATAGAAGACGTCGCCTTCGTTGTGCCGGCATTCCCCGTGCTTTTCCGCCAGGCGGATCTCGATCCGGCCCATCCTGTCCCAATAGGCGTGGTACTTCGCGTGCGGTATGGGCTGGGAGAGGTCGATATCGAGGCGGACTTTCCTGGGTCCATTCATGGGGTCGGGTTCCTTTCATATCATCTGACGGGTTGTGCGCGCAGTCCCGCCCCTCCCAATCCCCTCCCCAAATGCGCGACAGCATTCCCCCCCATCGATATTCTTCCCTGCGCATTTGGGGGCATGTCCCGGAGAAAAACGACGGGAGGCAGGGAGGGGCGTAATCACTTCACCGGCGGCTTGCGCAGCATAAGGGCCATGTTGCGGGCCAGGTTCTCCACCGTCCGCAATCCGAGTTCGTCGTCCGGGGCTTCGCCGGCGATCGTCCCGCCGGCGTGGCTGAAGCCCGAGCCGTCGTTGATCACGCGCATGTTCTGCTGCAACAGGTAGGTGTGGATGTTCTGCAGCGTGGTCTCCTGGCCGCCGTTGCGGAATCCGGCGCAGGCGATGCCCGCGCCGACCTTGCCCGACATTTCCATCTCCCGGTCGTAGTGCGGCCGGAAGGGCACGGTGCGGTCCATCATGGTCTTCATCGAGCCCGAGACCATGCCGAAGTAAACCGGCGATCCGAGGATCAAGCCGTCGCACCAGCGCATCGCCTCGAGGATCGCGGCCATGTCGTCGTCGAACACGCAGCGGCGGTTTTTTTGGCAGGACCAGCATCCGGTGCAGGGGTGGATGTCCTTGCCGGCCAGCGGGATGAACCGCGTCTCCGCTCCTTCCCCCTCCAGAAACTCGAGCGCGCGCCGGACGGCGAAGGCCGTGTTGCCGTTTTTGCGGGGGCTTCCGGAAATGCCGAGAATTTTCATAATGCACCTCAAGAAGTTGTCATTCTGAAGCGGCCTGAGAATGTCATTATACGGGAGGACTGTCCCAACCCCCCAACCCCGTCACCATCGATCTTATGCAAGAAAGGTTCGCAACCCTTCCCCCCTTCCCGCAGCGCGGGAAGGGGGGAAGGGAAACCGGCGAGTTGGATTTTCCAAGCAAGAGAATGGGGATGGGGGGATGGGACAGTCCCCCAAGTGAGCCGAAGGGTCTACTCCCTTCTCCCGACGTCAGTCGGGAGAAGGGGTGGGGATGAGGGCTTGCCCATCATCCCCCGCAGGAACATCCCCATGGGAACGAAGACGATCATCCCCATGATCAGAACCACCAGTACGTCGATGGCGCGGAACGGAACGGCGATCAGGGCGGGCTCCAGGAAGAAGAAGAAGATCAGGCCGATAAACAGCATGCTCAGCGAAAAGAGCAGCCCCAGGCCGCCCGCGTATCCGAGCGCCTTGCGGCGCCACAGCAGCACGCCGCCGATGATCCAGGCCGGCGAAGCCAGAAAATCGGCCGTATCGACCGCGCGCTCGACGGCGGTTGCGCCGCCCGCGGAACCGGTCACGTTGCCGGCGATCCGCAGCAGGAACAGCGCGCCCAATCCGGCCAGCACGCCGCCGCACAGCTGTTCCGGCACGGCGCCGGAAAGGCGCTTGCGGACGGCCTCCCCGTCGATGACGGCCAGGAGGGCGATGATCGTGTAGGCGGAAGCCGCCGTCAGCGCCAGGTAGGCCAGGAACGACGGCTCATACGGCATGCAAAACAGGTAGACCAGGTAGTTGTAGAACAAATACAACAGCGCGCCCGGCCAGAGCAGCAGCCCCAGCAGCCGGCCGCGGCGGGCGAGCGCCATCGATACGATCAGGATCGGCAGCCCGACCATCAGATTGACCGCGTCGTTGGGCACGAAGGATTGGAACAGCACATCGTCGGGATACAGAATGCCCGGGTACAGCATGCCGGCGATCGAGGCGGACGCCGTCAGCAGGGCGATCAGGATCGAGGCGGCGTATGCGGGGGCCAGGCTGCCGCGAAGGGGCAGGGCGGACGGTGCTTTCGGATTCTTTTCCATTACGGCTCCTCTTCTTCCCTTAATTGATGGCGCCACTCTGATGCAACAAGGCTTGGTTGAAAAATCCGGCCATCCGCCGCTTGTATTCCTCCGTTTGCAGCGCCCAGCCCCCGTTGTGGCCGGCGCCGGGGATCTCCCACAGCGAGCCGCCTTCGCCCGCCGCACGGAGGAATCCGGCCTGCATGGCCGTTTCGTAATCGCTGGCCCCTCCCGCGATCAGCAGGATCGGGCGCGGGGAAATTTTTTGGATGGCTTCCGTGAGAGGCATCGGCCCGGTGACGCCGAGCACGGCCCATACCTGGAAGGTGACCCACTGGAAGGGCAGATCCAGCCAGCGCGGCACCCTATCCGGCGCGGGCGTGTCGGCGAACACGTTGGGCGCCGCGCCGTCGGCCAGCACCGCCGCTATCCGCGGCATCCCGGCCGCGGCCTGCAGCGCCTGCAATCCGCCCAATGAATAGCCCGCGGCGCCGATCTTTCCGCCGACATCCGGCTGAGACTCCAGCCACTCCACGGCCGCGCGGATATCCTCCCCGCCGAAGGTCACGGCATCGCCGCCGCTTTCCCCGTGGGCCCGCAGATCCAGCAGCAGCGCGCCGTACCCTTCCTGCGCCAGGAACGCGCCCTGTTCCAGCACGGCCATCCGGTTGCCGCCGATCCCGTGAGCCAGGACCACCGCGGCTCCGTTGCGCGAGCGGATGTACCAGCCGCGCAGGACGGCGCCGTCCGCCGAATCGATCGACACGTCCTCGTAGGCCAATCCGTAATCCGCGGGATCGGTGCAGCAGACGGGAATTCGATCGGGGTGCGCGCGCCCGCAGGCGTAGAGGACGGGCAGGACGCCGTAGAAAACGAACGCCGATCCGAGGATCAGCATGCCGAATGCGAAGGCCAGCAGGTTGCGCCAATAAGCGCATCCCTTGGGGCGGCGTTCTGCTTTCCGTGCGGTGTCGTTCAAGCGGTTTCCCTTTGCCCCGGCGGGTCTAGATGCGGTCGAGGATTTCACGGCGCTTTTCCTGATACTCCGCTTCGCTGATCAGATTGCGGCTGCGCAATTGCTCCAGTTCCTCCATCCGCGCCACCGCGTTTCCGGGCGAAGGGGCCGGCCGGATGTTGAGTTTTTTCACCTGGATGCGTTTTGGTTTCTTGGGATCGTAGACCACCCGGGCCGTCACGCCGGGCTGGACGAGCGCGGCGTTCAGCCGCGAGACGAGGGTCTTGGCTTCGGCTTCGAAGGGGGCCGCCAGCGAGGGCCTGACCTTCAACAGCATGCCGATCTGCGGATCGTCGTTGATGGTGGTGCCCGTATCCCAGACCTTCAGGATCTCGGCCTCGGCCTCCACCCCGTTTTTGATGGCCGCCGGGAAGAAGATCCGGAAGACGGGGATCAGCGTGAAGCCCACGATCCCCATGACGACAAGTATGACGGGGACGGCCAGGATGTCGCCGTCTCCCAGCAGCCTGGGGAAGTCGAGCGTGCGGACCGCCTCCCAATCCAGCGATTGCAGGATTTCGATGACCGGGACCGCGCAGCCGACCGCGATTCCGATTCCGGAGATGATGAGTATCCAGCGCATGCTTTTCACGGGGCCTCCCGTCGGGCGGTTGCGGATGGTAGGGGCAATTATAAAGGCGGCTTCCAACTCTTTGAAATGAACAAAAAACGGCCGGGAACCGTCCTTCGGCTCCCGGCCGCGGGGATCATGCGGGTTTCGTTTGGCGCGCGGGCGGCCGCTTGCGACCATTGGTGAAATACACGCTCACCAACGCCAGGACCGCCAGGGCCGTCCATAGTGCAAAGGGAGCCGCCGGGGAGGAATCCGCCAGGGCGTTGCCGAGAGGCGGGGCGATCAGGGCGCCGACGTAAAAGAACGCCATCACGAAGCCGGATGCGGTGCCGGCGTAGAGCGGCCCGACATCCTCGACCTCGACCGCCATCGTCAGGACGACCGATCCGGATGCGTCGCGCATCATCCCGAACAGCGCCGCCGCCAGCCAGGTGACCGCGCCCGCGGGGCCCATGAGCAACCCGGCGCCGGCGGCCATCACCACCAGGGAGCCGAGGAGGATCCATTTGCGATGGCCGGTGCGGTCGGAAAGCATCGAGAGCGGCAGCAGGGCCAGCAGGTCGGCGGCATAGAGGACGGAGGCGACGCCGTCGGCCGCCGCGCCGGTCCACCCGATATCGCGCAGATACAGCGGCAGGTACCCGACGATCCCCTGCTGGCTGCCGCTGATGCCCAGGAACGCCAGCCCCAGCAGCCAGAGATCCCGGCGCCCGAGGATGTGCCGCAGCGCCCGGCGCATCGGCACCCCGTAGGTCTGCTCGGACGCATCGGCGCTCTTGCGGTCCGGCTGCAGGAACAGCCAGGGGATGACCATCAGCAGGTCGATTGCGCCGTAGAGCACCATCACCGCCCGCCAATCGCCCAGCAGGGGAGCCAACAGGGTGGAGCTGATCAACGATCCCAGCAGCAACCCCGCCGCGATCCCGGAGCCCAGGATGCCGTAGGCCAATCCGCGCCGCTTCTCGGTGAACCAGACCCCGGCGATCTTGAAGCCGCTGGTGGTGAGCAGCGGCCCCACGAACCCGAAGGCCAGGGTGGAGCCCAGCAGGGCGGGGAAGCCGCCGGCCAGGGAGCGTGACGCGGTGGCCAGGCCGATCAGCGGAATCCCGGCCAGGATCACCTTTTTGGTGCCGAAGCGGTCGATGAACGCCCCGGCGAGTGTGCCGGAGAGGATCGCCGGCAGCGATCCGGTTCCCCAAATCAAGCCCACCTGGACGAGCGTAAGGCCCAAATCGGATTGGATATCCTTGAACAGGACGGTCAGCCCCGCCCCCGGCATGGTGAGCACGACGGCGAAGGTGAAGGCCATGAAGAGCAGGATGAACCAGCGGTAGTTGGATTCGCTGCGCATTTATGTTCCTATTGATTGACGTCGCCGGCAGCCTATGCGGTTTGGGGTTCTGTGCCGGCCGGGGCGGAACGCGGGACGGCGGACAGGGC
The DNA here is from genome assembly GCA_046260075.1 of Anaerolineales bacterium. Classification (GTDB taxonomy): domain Bacteria; phylum Chloroflexota; class Anaerolineae; order Anaerolineales; family RBG-16-64-43; genus JAFGKK01. Next base: position 13,643 of record JBJYXS010000285.1, read on the forward strand.
GAATAT
>JBJYXS010000286.1:0-5612 GCA_046260075.1 Anaerolineales bacterium
TGATGCAGGAATCCGCCCACGCGGCGCTTTCGTATGTGCGGTCCAAAGCCCGCATCCTGCAATTGCCGGAGTCCTTCTTCGACACGCACGACATCCACCTGCACATCCCCGGCGGCGCCCAGCCCAAGGACGGCCCCTCGGCGGGGATCACCATCGCCACCGCGCTGGTGTCGCTGATCGCCGGCCGGCCGGTGCGTTCCGACGTCGGCATGACCGGCGAGATCACCCTGCGCGGCCGGGTGCTGCCGGTCGGGGGAGTGAAGGAAAAAGTCCTGGCGGCGCACCGCGCCCGCTTGAAGACGGTGATCCTTCCGCGCCGAAACGCGCAACGGGATCTCGAGGACATTCCGGAGGACGTGCGCCGCGATCTGAAATTCATCCCGGTCGATACCGTGGATGAAGTGCTGCAGCATGCCCTGACGCCGCTCCCGAAGGCGGGCAGCCGGCGGAAGGGGCGGTCCCGCAAGGCCGCATCCGAAAAGAAGACGCGGACGAAAACCGTCCGCACGAAGCGAAAGAAACAGCCCGCCGCCCGGCGACGGGTTTCCGCATAGCGATTGGGAGGTTGGGAATGCCGAAGATCCTGCTCTTGGAAGACGACCGCGACATGACCATGCTGCTGGAAACCCTTCTGGAGATCGAGGGGTATCAGGTCCGGTCGTATGATTCCAAGCGGCCGGCCGTCCACCAGGCGGAGGAGGAGAAACCGGATCTGGTCCTGCTGGATGTGCATCTCGGCGGGAAGGACGGGGTGGAGATCCTGCGCGGGATGCGGGCCTCACCGGCGCTTGCCGGATTGCGGGTGGTGATGACTTCCGGGATCAACATGACCGAAGAATGCCTGCAAGAAGGCGCCAACGCCTTTATCGTAAAACCGTACATGCCGGAGAACCTGCTGAAACTGCTATCGAAAGTGCTGGCGGCTCCGGCAAACAAAACTCACCGGGAGGAGGACCAAAAACCGTCCTCCACCGAATCCTATGAAAGAATTCTGTAACTCGAAATGAAACGTAAAAACCGACAGTGGTACACCATTGACCTGCATCTTCACACGCCCGCTTCGGCGGATTTCCAGGAGCCGGATGTCACGTTCCTGGACATCCTGCGGCGGGCCGAGGCGCGCGGACTTTCCGCGATCGCCTTCACCGACCACAATACCGTGGCCGGCTACCGGCGCATGCGGGAGGAAATCGCCTTCCTAGAGACTCTGGAGGCCCGCGGCCGCCTGACGGACGAGGAACGCCGTCAGTTGGCGGAATACCGCCACGTGCTGGAAAAGCTGGTGGTCTTTCCGGGGTTTGAGTTCACCGCCACGCTGGGGTTCCACATCCTGGGAATCTTCCCGCCGGAGAAGACCGTGCGCGAAATCGAGCACATCCTGCTCGATCTGAACATCCCCGACACCCAGCTCGACAAGGGCTCCATGACGGTGGGGGCGTCGTCCGACGTGCTGACCGCCTACCGCAAGATCGACGAAGCCGGCGGTCTGGCCATCGCGGCGCACGCCAACAGCACCCACGGCGTGGCGTTGCGCGGATTCGATTTCGGCGGGCAGACGAAGATCGCCTACACCCAGGACGAGCATCTGCATGCGCTCGAGGTCACCGATCTCGAACAGCGCGGCCGGCGCTCCACCGCCGCCTTCTTCAACGGCGCCAAACCGGAATACCCGCGCCGGATGCACTGCATCCAGGGCTCCGATGCGCACCGCCTGCGGGCGGATCCCGGCAACCGCAAGAACCTGGGAGTCGGGGACCGCGCCACCGACGTGTTGTTGCCGGAGTTTTCCTTCGCCGCCCTGCGCGATCTGTTTCTGGGCAGCGATTTCTCGCGCACCCGCCCGCACCGGGCCGTTAAGGAGCGCGAGGAGGATGCCTACGATTACATCCAAAGCGCGCGCGAGGAGGGCCCCAGCATCATCCAGGACTTCCACGAGAGCATGGCGGAAAAAGGCGGCAAACTGTACGAGATCATCGCCAACGTGTGCGCCTTCGCCAACACCAACGGCGGCACGCTCTACATCGGGGTGGCCCCCAACGCCAAGACTCCGCCGGTCGGCATTGTCCATCCCGCCAAGGGCGTCGCGCTGCTCGAACGCGCCATCGGGCACAAGATCAGCCCGGCGCTTTCGGTGGCCGTCGACGTCCAGGAGACGCGCGGCAAACGCGTCATCCGGGTGATGGTCCCGCGCGGCGCGGATCCGCCCTACGCCGTGGAAGGGACCAAGATCTACATCCGGGATGAGGACGAAACCGGACTGGCGGTGCGGGATGAAGTCGTCAGGCTCATCGAACGCCGCCAACATCCGCCGGAGGCCACCGTCCCGGCGCCGGCTGCGGCCGTACCGCCCGCCCCGCCGGCGGCCGAAGCGGGCGTGGCCCCGCCGCGAACCGGGGTGGAGATCGTCGGTTACGAGGAACGCGACGGCGTGCGATACTTCACCGTCCGCGACCTGCGCAACGGCAACATGGTTAAGAACGTCACCCTGGCTTCCTCGCGGCGGCTATGGCATTACGCGATTAGCGAGCACGCAAAGCTGCCCGCGCCGGAAACCCTGACCTGGCAGGGCGACCTGGCCCTGTTGAAGAAACGCAAACGGCGCGGCGATTCCTCCTACGACCTGATCCAACGCACGCCGAAAGGCTACCGCTGGTATTTCGGCGTCAGCGAGGACGGAATCCACGGCGAGTGGAAACGCCTGGTGGGCGCGGAAGAGGAATAAGCGGAACGTATCTATTCCGTTGATGTTCAATCGTTAACCATAAAAAGAACAAAGCCCTCATCCCTTCCTTCTCCCAGCGTACGCTGGGAGAAGGAAGGGATGAGGGCAAGAGAAAAGCGTCCGCCGTTCGTAACCGGCGGACGCTTTCATATGGATTTCAGGATGGTTTGGTTTCCCGTTTCCGGGTGATCAGCTTATAGATGAACCAGACGATCGCGAAAGGAACGGCGAAGGGAACCCAGACCACGAGGTAGATGAACATATCGACCAGGAATTGGCCGGCCCGGACGGCCAGGCTGGCGGCCCGGTCGAAGGTCCGGCCCGGATCCCAGACCGAGGGGGTCGGGGTGGGCGTGGGGGTCGGAGTGGGCGTCGGGACGAAGGGGATCTCGGGATCGATTTGGATGGTGATCGTGGAAAACGCCGCCCGGCCCGAAAGGAACCGCATCCGTCCCATCACCTGCTCGATCTGTTCTTCGATGGCGGCCAGTTCCTGGTTGATGCGCAGGGATTCCTCGACGGTTTGGGCCTGTGCCAGGAAAGACCGGATGCGGTCGCGGGTGGCTTCCAGGTTCCGCAGTCGGGATTCGAGATCGGTGTATTCCTCGGTGACGTCCTGGCCGCTGGCGGTTTCGTCGACCACTTTCACGGCCAGCCCGCGGAGCCGGCGCAACACGCTTTCGAACATTTCCGCCGGGACGGCGATGGTGTAGGTGGCGTACTGGTAGCTTTCCTTCCGGACGGTTTCGTACCACAGGCGGTTGCTGACGATGTATCCGCGCGAATCGGAGACGATCTGCGTCAGCCGGTCGATCGCCTGATCGGTGTCCTTCACCTGCAGGCGGATTTCAGCCTGTTTGATGATCAGCGGGGCCGCCGCGGCTCCGCCGCCGGAAGGAGCGGTTTCCCCGACGACCGGGTCGGCCATCGTGGGAAGGGGCGCCAGCCCGACCGCATCCGTATCCGGGTGAGAGACCGCTTCCTTCGGGGATTCGTCGTCGGACACGTTTAACGGCATGATGCCGTTGCTGCTGTTCGCCAGCGCTCCTTGCAACTGGGGCTGGGCGGTCGCCGCGGCGGCGCAGCCCGCGAGGACCGCGGCGGCGGGGAACAACAGGATTTTCAGGAACAATCGGCGCGGGAACATGGCGGCCTCCTTGAGACGATGTGCGGATACCTGCCAGGACGCCGCAGAGGGGCGGGTTGTTCCCGCCTTTTTCAGCCGGCCGGTCTGCCCGAAAGCGACTGGGCTCTTTCGCGCATCGTCCGCCGGAGGACGCGGATGTCTTTGGGGATGAGGTGCACCGCTCCCACCAGGAGCAGCGAACAGAGGGCCCAGGCGACGGTGCAGATGGCCAGGATCGACGAGCCCATGCCGTATTGTTCGGCGAGGAAGCCCGCCAGCGCCGGAGCGGCGGCCGCCCCGCCGTTCTCGATCAGGTATTGGACCGCCAATGCCGTGCTGCGGACCTCCGGAACGGTCACGTCATATACGGTGGATACGATATTGGGAGAGGAAAAGGGGATCACCAGCGCCGTCAGACACAACAGGACGAAGAACAGCAATTTGTCGTTCGCCGGGACCGACATGGTCAGCCAGAGGAAAAGGGTGCCGCTCAGCACGCCGGCCAGGCAGATGATCAGCCGGCCGCGCGGCGTGCGCTGGAACATGGCGTCCCCCAAGAGCCCGCCCAGGAAATATCCGCCGGCCAGGATCAGGATGGCCGGCGCCATGGTCAGCAGACGTTCGGTTTCGGTATAGCTGCGCTCGGTTTCCAGGTAGTACAGGAACCAGGTGGTGATCACGTTCCAAGGGAAGACGCCCACGAACCCCTGGGCGAACAGCAGCAGCAGGGACCGTTTGCGGAACAGCCCGAGCGCGAGTTTCTTATCGAAACGGAAGACGCCGACGTTTTCCAGCCCCGCCATTTCCGGCTCGCTGTTGCCGCGCGGGGCTTCCCGGACGCCGAAGAAGATGACGAACCCGAGCGCGATGCCCGCCGCGCCGGTCGCGAAGAAAAGGTTCCGCCACCCGATCATTCCGCCGAGGGTGAGGGCCAGGATCATGCCCAGCAGGTAGCCGAGCGGCTGGGCCAGCTGGAGGACGCCGTAGATCTTGCTGCGCATGGTGGGTATGAAGTAATCGGCGATCAGGCTGTAGAGGCCGGGGTAGGAGGAGTTGTCGATCCCCGATGCGGCGCGGGCGCCCAGGAAGGAAGGATACTTCGGGGCGACGGCGCTGAGCCAGGTGGTAGAGCCCCAAATGAAGGAGGCGATTCCCAGCAACTTGGCCCGGCTGAAGCGATCGTAGAGGAATCCCCACAACGGATAGAGCAGGGCCGCCACCAGCAGGGATCCGCTTTGGATGAACCCCATTTCCTTCGTGCCGATGCCGAAGGTGTCCATGATCGGGCGGAACATCGAGTTGATCATCAGCATATCGGTCTGGTGGATCAGGATGAAGCCGAACATCACCAGGACGATGAAGGGGCGGGGATTGAGTGCCTTTTTCACATCGGCTCCTTTTCGGGAACAGGAAGGCGGAGGATGACTTCCGGGATGAGTATATAAGAAGCCCGTGAATTCCGCCCGCATCGCTTCGCGGAAATCTCCGGCCGACAGGCGGGCCGGCCGACGAGTGGAGTTGTGGAAATCGGCCGGTGCCGCGCGGCGTCGGCCCGACAACCGATGAACTTCCTGAAAAGGAACGGGTTTTCCCTGAAAAATGGATATTTTGGATGCCTTTTGGCGTATCCTTGACCAATTCCCTTCCGGGATATATAATGCGCGCACATAATCCACCCCTAATACACAGCGCGTGGGCAAAGCCCCATGCGCTTGTTTTGCCTGCGTTAAGCCGTCTGAGGACGGGCCGGACCTCGATGAAGAC
>JBJYXS010000287.1:0-11184 GCA_046260075.1 Anaerolineales bacterium
CCCAGCTCCGTCTTGCGCTGCAGATGATCCCGGAAGAGATCACCCGAGGAGATGTGCGCCAGTTTCAACTCCCGGCTGAGCACTTTCGCCTGGGTGCCCTTCCCGGCGCCGGGCGGTCCGAGCAGGACGATCAAATCGGCCATGGTCATTTCACCAGAAGGGATTCGTCGTACCCGCGCAGCTTAAGTTCCGCTTCCAGCGTGAAGTACAGCTCGCGGACGACGCCCACGACGATCAGCAAACCGGATGAGGTGACCAGCATCATGCTGCTGTGCTGGCCCAAGTTCACCACGCTGTTGACCAGGAACGGCAGTACGGCCACAAAGCCGAGGAAGAACGCCCCCGGGAACGTGATCCTGCGCATCACCCGGGTCAGATATTTCTGGGTGGCTTCTCCGGAGGTCACCCCCGGTATCTGCGCCCCGCTCCGCCTCAGATTCTCGGAGAAATTCGCCTGGGTGAACTGCACGTCGGTGTAGAAGAACGTAAAGGCCACCACCAGCAGGAAATAGATCAGGTAGTACCCTCCGCTCTGGCCGTTCATGAATCGGATGACGGTCATCGCCGCCCCATTGAGCCAGTTGGTCGTATCCGGGACCATCTGGATGACCCATCCCGCCGCGACGCTCGGCATGGAAAGGAAGGTCTGGGCGAAAATCAGCGGGATCATGCCCGCCATGTTGACCATCAGCGGCAAATTCGCCCGCACCGGCATCGCCTGGCGGAAGCCGATCCGCCGTCCGGGATACATCACCGGGATGTTGCGCCGCCCCTGCTGAACGATGATGATCAGGAAGATCACCGCCGCGATCAGGATTCCGTATACGATCAGGCTCTTGAGGCCGTTTTCCGGATCGCCGATCATGCTCGCGAAATTGGACGGGATGCGCGAGACGATGCCGGCGAAGATGATCAGCGACAGGCCCTGGTTGCGCAAGCCGTATTCCGAGATCAATTCGCCCAGCCAGATGGCGAACATCGTTCCGGCCGTCATCGTGACGATCACCGCCACCGAGGGCAGGTTCATGCCGAAATCCGGCAGGATCTTTTCCGAGGTGGAAATGGAATTCACGATCCCGATCTGCGAGAGCGACTGCAGCGCAGCCATCGGCACGGCGATGTAGTACGTCCAGCGTTCCATCCACCGGCGGGCGCCCTGCGGATCTTCCTTCTGCCGCTGTTCCATCCCGGGGATGATCGGGGAGAGCAGTTGGAGGATGATCTGGGCGGTGATGTACGGATAGGGGCCCATGGCCATAACGGAGAAGTTGGCCAGCGTTCCGCCCGAGAGCATATCGAGGATGTTAAGGAACGTGCTGCCCTCAGTACGCAGCAATTCGCGCAGCGCCTCCAGGTTGACGCCCGGCACCGGGACGTGCGATGCCAACCGGTAGATCACCAACAGCATCATGGTGATCAGGATCCGGTTGCGCAGGTCTTCCGCCGCCCACAGGTGCCGAAGAAAACTGATCGCCTTTCTCAGCATCGACATGCTCCCTTCACCGTCCGCCGCATGCTACGAACGCGGCTCCTTTTTCGCGGGTTTCCATTCTTCCACCTTCCCGCCCGCCGCTTCGATCTTGGTCCGAGCCCCGCCGCTGACCTTCTGCACGCGCACCGTCAGGGCCGTCTTGATCTTCCCGCGGCCCAGAACGGCCACCGGCTGCCGGGTGTCGCGGATCAGGCCCTTTTCGGCCAGGAATTCCGGCGTGACGACCGCGTCCTTGGGCAATTCCGTCAACGCTTCCAGGTTGACTTCCTGATACCTCACCCGCGAGAGCGGGGAAAAACCGCGCTTAAACGGAAGCTTGCGGAAAAACGGCAGGTTTCCGCCCTGGAAATACTGCGACGGGCCGCCGCCCTGGCGCGCGCCCTGGCCCTTGGTGCCGCGTCCGGCCGTCTTCCCCTGACCGGCCGCAATTCCGCGGGCCATCCGCTTGCGGCGGTGTTTCGCCCCCGGGTTGGGTTTCAATTCGTGCAACTTCATGACGATTTCTCCTTGCCCGTCCCGGCTTCCACCTTCACCAAGTGGCCCACCTTGGCCAGCATCCCGCGAAGCTGGGGCGTGTCTGCCTGCTCCACCGTCTGCCGGATGCGCCGCAATCCCAGCGCACGGATCGTCCCTTTATGGCGGTACGTCTCCCCGATCGGGCTGCGCAGCAGCGTGATCCGCACCGTCCGTGCGGCCTTCGGCTTGGCGCTTTTCCGCGGCGCCGGCTTCTTGGCTGTCTTCTTCTCAGTCATTCGCTTTTTGCTCCCAGAACGGCCTCATCTGCTGGGGATCTTTTCCGCGGATGGCCGCCAGCGCCTGGGGATCCTTCAGCTGGCCCAGAGCATCCATGGTCGCCGAGACGACGTTCAGCACATTGGCCGATCCCAGGGATTTGGTGAGGATGTCGTGCACGCCCACCGCTTCCAGGACGGCCCGCACCCCGCCGGCCGCGATAACCCCGGTTCCGGGGGAAGCCGGCTTCAGCATGACCTTCGCACCGCCGCACCGTCCGATGACCTCGTGCGGGATGGTGGTTTTCGCCAGCGGGACGGTGTTCAGCACCCGCCGGGCCTTTTCGGTGCCTTTGCGGATGGCGTCCGGGACGGACCGGCTCTTGCCCACGCCGATGCCGACCCGCCCGTGATTGTCGCCCACCACCACAACGGTCCGGAAGGTGAAATGGCGTCCGCCCTTCACCACCTTCGCCACCCGGGCGATGTCGATTACGCGTTCATCGAACTCGGGTTTGACGTCACTAGATTGCCGTCGTACATATCGTGCCATCGTCTACTCCATCGCGCTTGAGCGCACCTGCCGATTAGAACTGCAATCCGGCTTCGCGGGCCGCTTCCGCAAGGGCTTTGACGCGCCCATGGTACCGGTATCCGCTGCGGTCGAAGACCACCTGTTTGATTCCCTTGGACTTTGCGCGCTGGGCCAGCACCTTGCCGACTTCCTTGGCCTGATCGGATTTTTTCATTTTCGCGATCTTGGCGCGCAGTTCCTTGTCCACCGACGAAACCGACACCAGGGTCTGTCCGGCGGCGTCATCGATCACCTGGGCGTAGATCTGCGACAGGCTGCGGAACACCGACACCCGCGGACGGTCCGCCGTGCCCGACACATGCTTGCGCACCCGGAGGTGGCGCCTGGTTCGCATTTGCTCGCGTGTTTTCCGACTCATCTTCTTACCTCGCCTTGAACCACCCCGCCGTTCCTCCCGCCATACGGCGGAAGGCGGTCCGGCGGAGCAGCCGGATTATTTCGTAAGCGCCGCCTTGCCGGCCTTCCCCGCCTTGCGGCGGACCCGTTCGCCGACGTACCGCAGGCCTTTGCCCTTGTAGGGTTCCGGCGGCCGGATCTTGCGGATATCCGCCGCCAGTTGCCCCACCAACTCGCGGTCGTACCCGCGAACCTGAATGATGCGCGCTTTCTCATCCACGCCGAAGGTGATCCCGGCCGGAGCCTTGATCGTCACCGGGTGGGAAAAACCCACATTCAGCACCAAATCGGTGCCCTTTACTTCGGCCCGGTAGCCAACGCCCTCGACCTGGAGATCCTTCTGAAAGCCCTCGCTGACGCCGGTGACCATGTTCTGGATCAACGCCCGGGCCATGCCGTGCGATGCGCGCTGCACGCGCTCGTCGGACATCCGCTTGACCTGGATCGAATCCGCCTCCCGGTCGATGCGGAGGAACGCCGGGAAGGTACGGACCAACTCGCCCTTCGGTCCCTTCACCTTGACCGTGGTCCCTTCGATTTGAATTTGCACTCCCGCCGGGATTTTCACCGGCAAACGACCGATCCGTGACACGCGAACCTCCTTCCAGCTTTCCCGACCCGGCGGCTACGCCCGGCCGTTACCATACCTTGCAGATCACCTCACCGCCCACGCCGAGTTTCCGAGCCCGGGCGCCGGTCATGATTCCCTTCGGTGTGGAAACGATCGTCACGCCCAGGCCGGAGAGCACCCGCGGTATCTCGCGCTTCCCGGCGTACACCCGCCGGCCCGGCCGGCTGATCCGCTCCAATCCGGTGATGACCGGCCGGCGATCCCGCCGTTGACCCATGTATTTTAGATAGACACGCAGGACGCCTTGCGGGCCGCCTTCGGAGACGACCTCGTACTTTTCGATATACCCCTCGTCCTTCAATATGGCCGCCACGGCCGTTTTCATCTTGGAACTGGGCATGGCGACGAGCGGATGTCCGGCCAGCAATCCGTTGCGGATTCGGGTGAGCATATCGGCAATGGGATCCATCATACTCATCAGACTAATCTCCTTCTCAGGGCAGCAACCGCCCGTTCCCTACCAAGAGGACTTGACCACGCCGGGGATCTTGCCGGCCAGCGCCAGTTCGCGGAAACAAACCCGGCACAGCTCGAATTTCCGCATGTATCCCCTCGGACGGCCGCATAGTTTGCAGCGGTTGCGGACCCGTTCCGCATACTTTCTCCGCGTTTCGCGGATGACGATCGATTTTTTGGCCATGATGGTTTATCCCTTCCCAAACGGCATGCCCAACAGCTGCAGCAGGCGCCGCCCTTCCTGGTCGTTCCGGGCCGACGTCACGATGGTGACCTCAAACCCCCGGATTTTGTCGATCTTGTCGTAGTGGATCTCCGGGAAGATCAATTGCTCGCGGAGGCCGAGGGTGTAATTGCCCCGCCCGTCAAACGCGTCCGGGGATACCCCGCGGAAATCGCGCACGCGCGGCAGGGCGACGTTCATCAACCGGTCGAGGAACGACCACATGCGCTCCCCGCGCAGGGTGACCGTCACGCCGATTTGTCGGCCTTCGCGCAGTTTGAAGTTCGCCACGCTTTTGCGGGCCTTGGTGACCACGGGCTTCTGCCCGGTGATGGCGGTGACATCGCCGACCGTGGCTTCCAGCGCCTTCGGATTATCGATCGCCTCCCCGCAGCCGACGTTCAACACCACCTTGCGCACCCTGGGGATCTGCATCACGTTCGTGAAGGCGAATTCGCGTTGCAGCACGGGAAGCACTTCCTTGCGATAGCGGTCCTGAAGATAATGCGTCATGCCTGGTTCTCCTATTTGCGGGCGGGATCCAGCGGGTTATCGCAGGATTTGCAGAAACGCCCCCGGCGTTCCTCTCCGGCCCGGCGCGTCACACGCGTGGCCTGATCGCATTTCGGGCAGACCAGCATGACGTTCGAAATGTGGATCGGGGCGGGGAATTCCACCGTGCCGCCCTTGATCGACGATCCGGACCCGGTTTGGGTGGTCTGGCGGGTGTGCTTCTTGCGCAAATTGACGCCCTCCACGACGACCCGATCCTCCTTGGGGAGCGCGCGCAGCACGATGCCGCGTTTCCCGCGGTCGGATCCGGTGAGGATTTCGACAGTATCGCCCTTCTTGATATCCACGGTGCACTCCTCTATATGACTTCCGCCGCCAGGGAGACGATCTTCATGAATCCCTTCTCCCGCAATTCTCTGGCCACCGGCCCGAAGATGCGCGTGCCCTTCGGGTTTCTGCCGTCCGCGTCGAGGATGACGGCGGCGTTGTCGTCGAATCGGATGTACGATCCGTCGTCGCGCCGGTATTCCTTGGCCGTCCGGACGATCACCGCCTTCACGACATCGCTTTTTTTCACCGACCCCTGCGGGGTGGCGGATTTCACCGTGCCCACGACCACATCCCCCACGCTGCCCGATTTGCGGCGCGATCCGCCCTGGATGTGGATGACCAACAACTCGCGCGCGCCGGTATTGTCGGCCACGACAAGGCGGGATTCCTGCTGGATCATTCCCCACCTCCGGCGGTCTCCGCGGCCTCAGCCTGGGGTTGGGGCTTCTTTTCCTTCTCGATCTCCACCTTGGTTTCCACCACGTCGTGGATCCGCCGGTCGTGGGCCAGGACGTTCTCGACCACCCAGCGTTTGCGGCGGGAAATCGGGCGGCTTTCCACGATCTGGACCCGGTCGCCCTTCTGGCAGCCGCGTTCGTCATGGGCCAGGAACTTCTGGCTGCGGTGGACCACCTTCTTGTAGAGCGGATGGCGCACCGTGCGGTCCACCCGGACCACCACCGTCTTGGCCATGGTCGTTCCGATTACGGTTCCGGTCATGCGTCGGCGCGGGTTGGTCATTGGGTCTTTCCCTCCGGGGCGGGCGCGAGCTCCCGCTCGCGCAGCAGGGTGCGGATCCGCGCGATGTTCCGGCGGGCGATCCGCAGCTTCGATGTGTCGTTCTGCTGCCCCATGGTGAATTGAAAACGCAGGTTCATCATTTCCTTGCAGGCTTCCTCGAGCCGGAGCCGCAGATCGTCCGTATCCAGCGCGCGCAGTTCTTTAATATCCATCGCCGTCACTCCTTCGCGCCGGTCGGTTCGAGCTTGGCGATCAGTTTCGTCTTCAGCCCGAATTTGAAAGCCGCCAGCCGCAGGGCCTCGCGGGCGGCGTGTTCCGGCAGACCGCCGACTTCAAAGATGATCCGCCCGGGTTTCACCACCGCCACCCAGTGATCCACGGCCCCCTTGCCCTTGCCCATGCGGGTCTCGGCTGCTTTTTTCGTCACCGGTTTATCGGGGAAAATACGGATCCAAATTTTTCCGCGGCGCTTCATGGAATGCACCAGGGCGCGCCGGGCGGCTTCAATCTGCCGCTGGGTGATCCAGCCCGGTTCGACCGCCTGCAGTCCATATTCGCCGAAGCTGAGTTCGGTGCCGCGGGTCTCGTAGCCCCTCATCCGACCGCGCATTTGTTTGCGCCACTTGACGCGCTTGGGCAATAACATGCTGATCTACCTCCAGAACGGGAGTTCCGTCCCCGCCCCCTTGGCGGGGGAGCCGCGGAAGACGGCGCCCGTGCTCGATTCCCTACTCCGACACGTACGCGCCTTCGGTCAGTTCCACCTTGTCTTCCATCTCCGGCCGCGCTTCCCCCTTGAAAATCCACACCTTCACCCCGATGCGCCCAAAGGTGGTGAGCGCTTCGGACCGGGCGAAGTCGATGTTCGCCCGGAGCCATTGCAGCGGGACCCGTCCTTCGCGCATCCATTCCTTGCGCTTCATCTCGCTGCCGGACAGGCGGCCGGAGCACATCACTTTCACCCCCTGCGCCCCCTGGCGCATGGCCTGGCCCACGGCGCGCTTCATCGCCCGGTTGTGGCTGATTCGGCGCTCCAACTGGCGGGCGATGTTCTCGGCCACCAGGCTGGCTTCCGTATCCGGCTGGGATACTTCCTGGACTTTCAGATCCACCTTGCAGCCGGCGACCTTCTCCAGGCGCTGGCGCATATCCTTCACCGCGACTCCCTTGCGGCCGATGAACACACCCGGCTTGGCGGTGTGGACGAAGATCCGGACGAGATTGTGATCGCGTTCGATTTCCACGCGCGCGATCGCGGCGTCCGAGGCTTTCTGCATGATCATGTCGCGGATTTCGCAGTCCTGATGCAACCGATGGGCGTATTCCTTCCCCTCGGCGAACCAACGGCTCTCCCAGGTTTTATTGACCTTCAGGCGAAATCCAACTGGATGTACTTTTCGACCCATGGGTACTCCTGCCTGTACGCTTGACTGGCTGCGCGATCACTCGCTATCGCGCAAGACGATGGTTACGTGCGACGACCGGCGGAGGATCGGCTTGAACCGACCCCGGGCGCCGAACCGCCGCCATTTGCGGGTAGGGCCTTCGTTGGCGAACAGCTGCGCGATCACCAGGTCCTCCCGCCGCAGCCCCTGATTTTCCACCGCGTTTGAGATGGCCGATTGCAGCAGCTTGGCCAGGCGCGCCGCCGCGGTTTGCGGCATATTCTGCAAATAGGCGAGCGCTTCATCCGCCTTCCGCCCCCGGACGGCGGTCATCACCCGGCGCATCTTCTGGGCGGATGACGGAGCGTATCGCATCATGGCACGGGCTTCAGCCATCTCAACCCTCCTTGGGCGCCGGCGCCGGCGTTCCCGCCTCGACGGACATGGCGGTTTCCTTGGAGATGTGGCCGCGGAAGGTGCGCGTGGGGGCGAATTCACCCAGCCGGTGCCCGACCATGTTCTCGGTGATGTAAATCGGCACGTGCCGGCGGCCGTCGTGCACCGCGATGGTGTGCCCCACCATCTGGGGGAAGATCGTGCTGGCCCGGCTCCAGGTGCGGACGACTTTCTTCTCGCCCTTCTGGTTCATGGCTTCGACCTTTTTGAGCAGCTTGGGGTCGATGAACGGCCCTTTCTTTAACGATCGCGACATAATTGCTTCTCCTGGGCGAACCGGGCCGGAATTACTTGCGCTTGGGCGGCCGGCGCCGGACGATGAATCGGTCGGTCTTCTTGTTATTGCGCGTGCGGTAACCGCGGGCGGGCTTACCCCATGGGGTCTTCGGCCCGGGCATGCCCACCGGCTGGCGGCCTTCGCCGCCCCCATGCGGGTGGTCGCGGGGCGACATGGCGGAACCGCGCACGGTCGGTCGGATCCCCATGTGGCGCTTGCGTCCGGCCTTGCCCAATTTGATGTTCCGCTTGTCGACGTTCCCCACCACCCCGATGGTGGCGTAGCACGTCTGGCGGATCCGCCGCATTTCGCCCGACGGCAGGCGCAATTGGGCGTACTGGCCTTCTTTGGCCAAGAGCTGCGCCCCGGTGCCGGCCGACCGCGCCAATTGCCCGCCCTTGCCCTCCTGCAGCTCGATGTTGTGGATCATCGTTCCAACCGGAATCTGCGCGATCGGCAATGCGTTGCCCGGATGTATCTCGGCCTTCGTTCCGGAGACGACCGTGTCGCCTACCTTGAGTTCCAACGGGGCGATGATGTACCGCTTTTCCCCATCGGCATAGGCCAGCAGCGCGATCCGCGCCGAACGGTTCGGATCATATTCGATGGCCTGGACGCGGGCGGGGATGTCGCGCTTGTCGCGTTTGAAATCCACGATCCGGAGGTGACGCCGGTTTTCGCCGCCGCGATGGCGGACGGTGATCCGTCCGGCGGCGTTGCGGCCGCCATGCTTCCGCTTGGGCACGATCAGCGACCGCTCCGGCTTCCGCTTGGTCACTTCCTCGAACGTCGAACCGCTCATCCCCCGCCGTCCGGGCGAGGTGGGTTTGTAGATTTTCACCGGCATGGAATTATCCCTTCACCCCTTCAAAGACGGGGATGGTTCCCTTGGACAGCGTGACAATGGCCTTCTTGTACGCGCTCCGGCGCGTGCGTATGCGGCGGGTCCGCAGGGAGCGCGTTTTCTTCGGCGTGGCGATCACGATATCCACCTGCGCCACCTTGACGTTGTCGAACATCTTCTCCACGGCCTGCTTCACCACCATCCGCGTCGCCCGCGGGGAGACCTCGAACGTGTATTGGTTTTCCTTGGCCAGCCGGATGGACTTCTCGGAAATGATCGGCCGGCGCAGGACGTTCTCCAAGTGCTCTGTCATTCCGTCCTCCCGGGATCCAGCCACTCCTGGATCTTGTCCAATGATCCGAGCGCCAGGACCAGCTTTTCATGCTTGAAGAGGTCGCGGATATTCAGGTAGCCGGCGTTGAGGATCTTGGCCTGAGCGAGATTGCGCGCGGAGCGTTCCACGGCATCGTTCCGTTCGGGAAGAACCACCAACGCATTCTCCGTGCCGGCGATCGCCTGCAGCGCCTGCGACATGGACTGGGTGCTGATCCGCGGGAGGGCGATCCGGTCCACGACCACCAGCGCCTTTTCCGAAAGCTTGGCGGAAAGGGCCGAACGCAGCGCCGCCCGGCGCATCTGCCGCGGCATCCGGAGCGAATAATCGCGCGGGACGGGAGTGTGCACCTTGCCGCCCCCGCGCCACTGCGCCGCACGCGTCGATCCCTGGCGCGCCCGGCCGGTTCCCTTCTGCCGCCAGGGTTTTCGTCCGCCGCCGCTCACTTCGGAGCGGCCTTTGGTCTTGTGGGTTCCCAGGCGCGCGTTCGCCTGTTGGTACACCAACGCCTGGTGCATCAGATCCTTGCGGACCGGGGCTTGGAAGATGGCGGCCGGCAATTCCACCGAGCGCACGACCTTGCCTTTCATATTGACGACGTCTATTTCCATCGTGATCGCATCCCTTCTGGCGGTCTTCCCGGCTACTGCTTGCGGGCTTCGCGGACGACGACGATTCCGCCCTTGGAACCGGGAACACTGCCGGCCACTCCCAGCAGGTTGTGTTCCGCATCGACCAAGGCCACCCGCAAACCGGAGGAGGTGACCCGCGCGGACCCCATGTGCCCGGCCATGCGCTTGCCCTTATAGACCCGTCCGGGCGTGGTGGTGGATCCGACGGAGCCCGGCGCGCGTTGACGGTCCGACTGCCCGTGGGTGATCGGGCCGCCGCCGAAGCCGTGGCGTTTCATCCCGCCCTGGAACCCCTTGCCCTTTGACGTGCCGATGACGTCCACCTTTTCCCCGACGGCGAAGATATCGACGGAGATTTTGTCGCCCGGCTTGGGAGCCTGATCGGCGTCGATTCGGAACTCCCGCAGGTAGCGCAGGGGCGGAAGGGAAGCCTTTTGCAGATGACCGAGCTGGCCCGCCGTCAATCGCTTGCTCTTGGTTTCGGCGAATCCCAGCTGAACGGCGGAATATCCTTCCTTTTCCTTCGTCCGGACCTGAGCGACAAAACATGGCCCAGCTTCTATGATAGTGACCGGAATCATGCGCCCGGCCTCATCGAATATCTGGGCCATGCCCAATTTTTTCCCAATCAATCCCTTCATCATTTTCTCCTATGCATCCCGGGACTGTCAGCCTGGGAAGGGCTGCATCATCCCCGCGTCCGGTAGTCAACCCGTCGGCTGCGCGTCGCACAGGAGGGACGGGCTCTTACCGGCCGGTGATTTCCTGGGGCTAGATCTTCATCTCCACATCGACGCCGGCCGGCAGATTCAGCCGCATCAGGGCGTCGAGGGTCTTGGCATCGGGCTCCATCACCTCAATCAGCCGTTTATGGGTCCGGATTTCGAAATGCTCATGCGAATCCTTGTCGATGAAGGCGCCGCGCCGAACGGTGAACTGCTCGTGCTCGGTCGGCAGCGGGACCGGACCCACCACGTGGGCCCCGTTCCGTTCCGCGGCTTCGACAATCCGCTTGGCGGATTGGTCGAGGATTCGGTGATCGTATGCTTTCAGTCGGATTCGGATTTTCTGTCGCGCCATGGTCGCAGCCTAATCGATGATCTCGGTGATCACGCCGGCGCCCACCGTCAGGCCGCCCTCGCGGATCG
>JBJYXS010000288.1:0-4247 GCA_046260075.1 Anaerolineales bacterium
CATGGAAGCCGCAGGGGTGGATGGATATTGTCCGGATACTTGGCCTGACGGGAATCCTGATTTGGATATCGTGGAAGATCGCATCCGGATGGAATGACCGGAAACGGATGCAGAAAACGGTGTTCCTTACGTTTTTTTGGATATTGGAAAGCCTATTGCTGTCTCTACTGTTGGTCGCGCCGGCGGTCGTCGTCATCCTGACCTCCCCGGTCGGAAGAATGCTCGCCGGCTGATGGTTCGTATCATCAGGGGTGCCGGGCCGGAAGGGAAACATCCGGCGGCGGGAAAGGGTGTATGATACTTAGCGGCATGATCGGAACCGCCGGAGAAGCGCCGGCGGTTCCGAAAACGGCCGGGGGAGGTGGGGATGAAATTCTCACGGGACAACCTGCGGAAAACCGCTGCGGCCCTTTTCGCGCTCCTGGTTCTGGGGTTCGCGTTCTACCTCGCCGCCTGGCGCTCGCCGGATTCCGGATCCGTGTTCGCCGGCGAGGTCGTCGCGTTGAGCGTGATCGGGGCGATCGCGGTGGGAATCGAACGCGTCATCGAATCGTATTGGGCGTTCTGGGAATGGACCGGGAATGCGCGCAATCCGCTGGGGCCGCTCAGCCGGGAATACCGCCGGATGATGGCGGAGTTGGAGCAATCCGTCCGGCCGCTGGCCGAGCAGGCGGCGGAAGCGGTGGGCGCGGCGGTCAAGGTGAAAAAATGGACCAAAAAACAGGCCGCCGATGCACAAGCGGAATGGGAAAACATGCGTGATCTGCTGGAGCAACTGCCCGACAGCATCCGGGATCCGGAATTCGTCGAGTTGGGGGCGCGCGCCTTGAAATCCATTGCGGTTTTGGAGCGGCAGTATCCGGAACTCGAAGCCAAAGCCCGGGCGGCGGGGATGGCCATCGACAGTGCGGTGAATTTTGTGGATACCTTCAAGGAGAATCCCGGTCGCAGGCTGATCAGCATTTACTTCGGCGCCGTGCTGGGTCTGATCCTGGTTTGGATCACCGGCCTGGACCTGTTTCGGGCTTCCCTTGGAACGGGCGAGGTTTGGGCGGGAGCCCGCCTGGGGACGGCCTTCACCGGATTGATCCTGGGATTGGGGGCCAGTCCCACCCACGAGGTCATCCAAATCCTCAAGGAAATCAAACGAAGCCGCCAGGCTGGAAACCGCTGACGGCTGAACGAGCGCATCGATACCCGCGCTCTATATAGCAGCGGATCCGGAATACCGGCCTGAGGCCATCAAGCGGCGCCGGAATCAGTGGAGGACGGCTTGTTCGCTGCGGTGAAAACGGATTCGGCGGTGCGGAAAGGGTGATAGAATCGACCGTATCCGCTCTGTTCACCGGAATGGGAGCGGAGAGCCGGGGACGGCTCTTTTTCGATGGTTCGGAGTAATCCGCCTTATGCCGCAACGGATATATCCGTGATGAGAAAATATCCTTTCGCCATTTCCGTTTTCCTCTCCGTCCTGTTCTTCTGCTCTGTTTCCCCGGCGCATCCGGCATCGGCCCAGGAATCCGGTCTCCTGCGGGTGTACATCGGCGGCGAGGAATCCACGGTATATCCGGCGCTGAACTGGGCGGGCTGGATGGTGTTCGTCCTCATCGACGCTCCGGATGATGCGGATGTGCTGCTGTTGAATGGGACGATCCCGGATGCGGATACGGTCCGATCCCGGTTGGATGAAGGGGCCGGCATGGTGCTCATCCTCGGTCCGGATATATCCTCCGAGCAATTCACGCAGGCCACGGGCATACCGGTCACCTTGGAGCCGGCCGACGACCCCGTCCATCCCAGGGAGCCTTTGGTATTCGGGGAGCCGATCTTGAAACAGATCCCGTGGAGCCGGGCGCCCGTGCTGCACGAGCGCAGCCGGGTGATGACCCCCGTTTCCAGCGTCACCCCGATGGTCAGCGGCACGGAAGACGGGGACTGGCTCATCTGGAGCCTTCCCGGCGGAACCGTATTCATTGTGGATTTCCATCTCGGGAAGGCCGACAATTCCGATTTCCGGGAGTGGGAATATTACAACTATCTCATCTACCAGCTCGTCGTGCGCGCGGGCGGACGCGAGCCGCTCGATTATGCCGAATATCCGGGCGCCGTCCTCCCGGCCGCCTCGGGCAACGGTCCCTTGCTGTTTACCCTGGCCTTGTTGGTTGCCGTCGGCTTGCTGGTGTTTTTCGTCGTCCGCCGGCTGAGCACCACGCCGCCGAAGACGCCGCCTGCGGGAAAGCCGTAGACCGAGTCGGACTATCGAAAAAACCGTGGTTCGCGGCAGCTCGGGGTGACGGGCAAGGGGCTTTCATTGGAAAGCCGCCCCATTATTCAGGCCCCTACCGGTTGGTTGCCAAGCCCGCCGCAAAGAGCGTATCCTGGAAACCGTTGGATGAAATCGGGGCGTGGCGACACGGATCCCGGCGTGCAGAGGAGATATTATTCATGGGAAACCAAAAAATATCTCGGAATCGCTTTTTCTATGCGCACGGAAACGCGTGGATTTTCTTCACTGTCCTTCTTGCGGTTGTGATATGTTCTTGGACCGGATCGGGTTTCGCAACACGGCGGACCAGTACGCCCTGGGTCGAACCGACCCGATCGCTTCCGATAACGACAACCATTCCGGAAGGAACAGATATTCCGCTTTCGTCGTATCTCCTGGAAGGAAATCTGCAGCCGATCACCGAAACCAATATTTCGGATATACGGCCTCTTGCCCGCCTGGGGATGGGCGTATTGAAGGATGTATTGTGGACCGGGGATGGGCGAGTGGTATTCCTCACTGGGGCCGGAATTTTCTTCTATGATGAGGAAACCCTCCAGGAATTATTTTCCATACCGTCGGAAGCCGAAATCCATTGCGGATCCCTTTCTCCGGATGGGAATACCCTGGCGACGGGGCTGTCCGACGGGAGGCTTCAACTTTTTAATGCTTCGGATGGAACGCTGATGCATACTCTGGCCGGACATGAGGAATATGTCCATAAAGTAGCTTTTTCTCCGGACGGCAGCCGGCTGGTTTCGGGTTCCAGCAGCGATAGCGTGATTAAAACCTGGCAAGTATCCGATGGCCGGAATCTCACGGAATCCCTCATAGATCATCGATATCTCCTGCAAATTGCTTTTTCCGAAAACGGAAAAAGAACACTCTCGGCCTGGTCGGATGGCGCCCTGATCGTGCAGGATTCGGAAAAGGGAACCGTTCTGAGAACCATCACCGGATTATGGAAGAATGCTTCCGCCGTTGAGTTTTCTCCGGACGGGAAACTTGCGGCATCCAGTGAAGAGGACGGATATATCCGGATTTGGCAAACGGACTCCGGCGCCATGCTGCGGGTAATTATGAATCAGAACGAGAAATTCCAGGGAATTTCCTTTTCGCCGTATGGCACCATGTTGGCTGCCGGGGGATATTATAAGGGAGTGTATTTATTGCGGGTTTCCGACGGGAAACTGATCGATACCATGGACCATTCGGATATGGTGATCAATACGTCGTTCTCGAGAGACGGGGAGCTTCTGGCCGCATGGGAATCCGGAGGGACGATCAATTTTTGGCAGGTAGCGGACGGATTGCTGAAGGGCAAGGTCAAGACGAACGCCACTCTCGGCGCCGTCCTGCTGTTTTCTCCTGACAGGTCTCTTCTGGTGTCGGCGGACGCCGGTGGATTGCGGATATGGCGGATGGAGGATTTATCCCTGAAGGAAGAAATTCCGGGATCGTATAACGCGCCGAATTGCGTTGCCCTTTCGCCGGATGGTTCCTTGCTGGTGTACGCAGACTTCTCCCTGATTCTGCGGCGGTTATCCGACGGGGCCGAGATATGGACCTTGCCCATATATGCGCAGAGTGTGGCTTTTTCTCCGGATGGCCGTCTCTTGGCCGTTGGCGCACAGGGTGTTCTGTATATGGTCGATGTGGAAGATGGATCCATCGTGGACACGCTGGAGGGGTTCGAGGGTTGGGTGATCAGCATCGCCTTTTCCCCGGATGGATCGCGCATCGCGATAGGCGCGATGGATAACGAGATAAGGATTTTTCGAAGCCCGCAATGGCAATGGGAAAGAACCATAATCACGGAAATGGAATGGATTTGGAAGCTGGTCTTTTCGCCGGATGGGGAAATCCTTGCCTCGAAGACCACAGGCGAAAATTCGGTTTCGCTGTGGAATGTCGCCGACGGAACCTTGTTCCGATCGCTGTCTTTGCGGAACAACGAACCGTCGTTTTCATTTTCGCCGGA
>JBJYXS010000289.1:0-9745 GCA_046260075.1 Anaerolineales bacterium
CCGCCGCGGATCCCGCCCGCCGTTTGCGGGTTTTCAACACGGGCGTCAGCGGCAATACCGTCCGGGATCTGGCGGAGCGATGGGAGCGCCACGTGCTCCCGCTCGAACCCGACTGGCTCTCGATCATGATCGGAATCAACGATGCCGCGCGCCAGTTCGATCATTGGATTCCACCGGAGCGGCAGATATCCCCGGCGGAATTCGAACGCACGCTCGATCGGTTGATCTACGAAACCCGGCCCCGGCTCCGGGGCCTGGTGCTGATGACGCCGTATATCGTCGAAGCGGATAGCGGCGTTCCGATGCGGGCGATGATGGACCGCTATGGGGCGGCCGTCCGCGCACTGGCGGAAAAACACTCCGCGATCCTGGTGGATACCCAGGCGGCCTTCGACCGGGTCCTGCGGGAGATGGACGCCGACGAATTGGCCGACGACCGGGTGCATGTGAACGCCGTCGGACACATGATCCTGGCGCGCGCTTTTCTGCAGGCGATCGATTTTTCATGGCCGGCGTAGGGCCCGGACGAGCGGGCCGGGCCGCTCCCGCCGCCGAAACGGGGTTCTTGGATAATGTCGTGACGGGGCTTGTCCCATCCCGCTAAGGCAGGATACCTTCGCATGCCCAGCCTGCAAAGCCGCATTCTCCGTTTTTTCATCCGCCGCATGAACATCCTCAACCGGACGGATCTCTCGCTGCCCGAAATGCGGCGGATCGTGGATTCCTCCGCCGTGCTGCTGCGGACTCCGATGGGCGTGACCGTCCGGCCGGGCCGGTTGGACGATGTTCCGGGAGAGTGGATCGTCCCGCGCTCCGCTCTAGACGGCCGCGTGTTGCTCTATTTCCACGGCGGGGGATTCCTGTTTTGTTCGCCGGCCACCCACCGGGCGATGATCGCCCGGCTGGCCAAAGCCGCCGGGACGCCGGCATTTTCGGTCGATTACCGTCTGGCGCCGGAGCATCCCTTCCCGGCCGCTCTGGAGGATTGCACGGCGGCGTACCGCGGATTGCTGCGCTCCGGAATCCCCGCCCGGCGGATCGTCGTCGCGGGGGATTCGGCCGGCGGAAACCTGGCCTTGGTTTTGCTGCTGGCGCTGCGGAAGGCGGGCGGCGAGCCGCCGGCCGCCGCGGTGGGCCTTTCGCCCGTGACCGACTTCACCTTTTCCGGCGAGTCCAGCCGGAAAAAAGCCGGCATCGATCCGATATTCCCGGCCGGAAGTTCGCGGTCCCTGTCGGTGGAAATCCTCGACGGCTACATCGGATCCGGGGATGTGAGCAATGAGTTGATTTCACCGCTGCTGGGCGATTGGCGCGGCATGCCGCCGATCCTTCTGCATGTCGGCGAGGATGAGGTGTTGCTGGACGATTCCGTGCGCCTGGCCAAGCGGGTGCGCGCATCAGGCAGCCGGGCGGAGTGCGACGTGTGGGACGGCATGAGGCACGTATATCAGGTGTACGCGCCGTTCCTGCCGGAGGCGAACCGGTCGATCGCGCAGATCGGCGCCTTCATCCGGGAAATCCAGCAGGAAGGCAAAGCGGCGGGGAACTGACGCCGAACCTATTATTGGTATCGGTTAATCGCAAGCGCATCCCGCAACGGGGATGCGCTTGGTGTTTTTCAGGAAGAAAACTCGCGCGGGAATCCGTCGCTTTCAGGCCGCCTGTTTGGTTTCCAGCAATTCGATCAGGGATTCCAGGAGGGCGGAAGATGTCATGGATAATCCCCCGCCGCTTGCCCGCCGCGCTTCCAGTATGGCCCGCTGCTCGGCAGTGAGGTCTTCGGGGTTGAAGCCCTGGCCGGAGCCCGAGTAGCCGCTTCTTCCCTGGCCTCCCTGGAAACCGGCCGGCGGGCCGCCTTCGAAACCGGCTGGAGGACCGTCACCCTCGACGATCATGGGGCCCTCCCCGCCCGGGAAGCCGCCGCCTCCGGAAGTGGAGGCGCCCGGCGTGCCCGAGTACTGCGGCCGCTGGACCAGGCCGGCTTGCTGCATGTAGGTGAAGAGATCCTGCTGGGTCAGCTGCATTTCGGCGATGGCCCGGATCTGCTCGCGGGTCATGGTTTCCTGAATTTGATCGATCAGGGCGTCTTTTTCCTCCGTGGAGGCCGTGTCGCTGGCCGCGAGCGCTTTCTGCATCTGCCACAACGGCAGCAGCTCGGCGGCCTGCTCCGCGTCGACCGCCTGTTCGGTATCTTCCAGCATCAGCGTGCCGAGGATCAATTGACTCTCGACCGGGATGGCGTTCTCGTACTCGGCGGTCAGGTACTCCCCGTCGTTCATGCTTCCTTCTGCCGATGCACCGCCTTGGCATGCCGAGAGGACGGCCGCCAGGCCGCCGAGGGCGGCAATCAACAACGTACGCTTGCTTCGCATGGATTCACCTCTTCCGGAAAAAATCATTCGTAGCGCAGGGCCTCGATCGGTTCCAATTGGGCGGCCTTGCTGGCCGGGTAGAAGCCGAAGAACACGCCCACCGTCGCGGCGGAACCGAAGGCCAGCAGGATCGACGCCGGCATCACCACCGTGCGCATGTCGCTGACTCTCGAAAACAGCCAGGCGCCGCCGAACCCGGCCAGCATCCCCAGCACGCCGCCGATCACGCTCAGCAGCAGCGCTTCGGTGAGGAATTGCAGCAGGATGTCGGACGGCGCGGCGCCCACCGCCTGGCGGATGCCGATCTCGCGGGTCCGTTCGGTGACGGAAACGAGCATGATGTTCATGATCCCGATCCCGCCCACCAGCAGCGAAACCCCCGCCACCCATCCCAGCAGCGAGCGGAAGGCGGCGGTCGTCGATTCCTGGGCGGAGATGACGTCCTGCTGGGTGGTGATCGTCACGGACAGGTCGTCGAGCGCGGTGTCGTGGCGCTTGGCCAGCAGGAGTTTGATCTGCAGAATGATCGAATCGACGGCCTTGTTGTCGTTTATCTTGACGTAGATCATCCGCACCCGGTCTCCGCTGATCCGGGCGAAGAACGAATCGGTGAAGCGCTGGAAGACGACCGTGATCGGCGTGTAGAGGCGCGAGTCGTAATCGATCTCGCCGACGGTCCCCTTTTCCGCCAGCACACCGATCACGGTGAGTTTGGCCGTGCCGACCGTGACCACTTGGCCGATGGGATTCTCGCCGCCGAACAGCTCTTCGGCCAGGGTGCTGCCCAATACGGCGACCTTGGTCTTGCGGTCCACCTCCGCCTGGTTGAAGTAACGGCCGACGGCCATTTCCATATCGCGCACGGCGGGGAAGCCCGGCGTGGTGCCCTGGATCGGGACTTCGTCGAGCACCGACGAGCCGGCTTTCACCGTCTGGCTGGAGTTTTGTTCGACCACCACGGCCGACACCCCGTTCACGTTCTCCAGGATGGCTGTTGCGTCGTCGAACACCAGGCCGTCCCCGCCGCCCATCACGGCCATCCCCGGCATGCCGCCCCGGCTGAAGCCGGAGGAGACGAAGATCAGGTTCGAACCCAGGCCGGTGATGTTCTCCTGGATGGTGGCCTCGGTGCCGGCGCTGATCGCCACCATGATGATCACGGCGGCCACGCCGATGATGATCCCCAGCATGGTCAGGATCGAGCGGACCTTGTTGCGGCCGACGGCCTCCCAGGAAATGCGCAGGATCTCGAGCGGCTTCATGCGGCGGCCTTCCTTTCCGTCCGGGCGGCGTGTCCGTTGTGCACGATGTCGGCGATGCATCCGTCGGCGAGGTGGATCGAGCGCGAGGCCTCGGAGGCGATGCGCGGATTATGGGTGACCATCACGATCGTCGCCCCGCGCCGGTGCAGATCATGGAAGATGCGCATCACCTCATCGCCCGACCGGCTGTCGAGGTTGCCGGTCGGTTCGTCGGCGATGATCACCACCGGGTCGTTGACCAGCGCCCGCGCGATCGCCACGCGCTGCTGCTGGCCGCCGGAAAGCTCGTGCGGCTGGTGGTGCAGCCGGTCCGAGAGTCCGACCAGGTCGAGCAGTTCGCGGGCCTTTTCGTCGCGTTCCCCGATACCCGTCTGCCGGGAGCGGTTGTAGAGCATCGGCAGGGTGACGTTGCGCAGCGCGTCCGTTCGCGGAAGCAGGTTGTAGAACTGAAAGACGAAACCGATCTTGCGGCTGCGGATGAACGCCAGTTGGCGGCGGTTGAGGCGGCTGACGTCCTCACCGTCCAGTAAATATTTTCCCGAGCTGGGCGAGGCCAGACAGCCGAGGATGTACATCAGGGTGCTCTTGCCGGAGCCGGAAGGGCCCATGACGGCGATGAACTCGCCGGGTTCGATGCGGATGGTGACGGAATCGATCGCTGCCACCCGCGTATCGCCCGCGCCGTACACCTTCGATAGTTCTTGGGTTTCGATGACGGGCCGCTCGGCCATCAGTTCGTCTCCGTGATGCCGGTGGTGACCACGTCGCCCTCTTGCAGGCCCGAGGTCACCTCGGCGTAGAGCAGGTCCTGAAGGCCGACCTCAACCTGCCGCATCCGCGGCTTGCCGTCCGTCACCACGAACACCGCATAGGATCCTTCGGCGATCTCGTGGAGGGCTTCGACCGGGATCAGCAGGGCGTTCTCGGCCTCGCCGCCGATCACATCGACCGACGCGCCGGTTCCGAACGGCAGCGCCGAATCGATCGAGGTATCCAATTGCACATAGGCGTGGATGTACGATCCGCCGCCGGAGGAGACCAGGGCCGGATCCACCGAGAGGACCTTGCCCGTATAGACCTTGTCGGGCAGCAGGTCGAAGGTGATTTCGGCCGGGTAGCCTATCTGGATGTTTCCCCAATCGCTCTCGTCGAGGTAGATCTCCAGCCGGTAGGGTTGGTCGAGGTCGGAAATCGTCACCGTTGCGCTCGTGCCGACCGCGTCGCCGGCTTGGAAGCCCACCGACATGACCGTGCCGTGGATCGGGGAGAGCAGGTGCGTGGCGTCGACGGCTTCCTGGGCGCTTTCCAGATCCTCCTGAGCCTGTTCGAAGGCGGCGATCGAATCGCCCGTCGCCCCCTCCGGGACCGATCCGGTGGTGACGGCCGTCAGGTAATCCTCGGCTTCCTGCTGGGCGAGCTTGGCCAGGGTGTATTCCGCGCGAGCCGCGGCGACGTCGACGTCGGAGGGCGAGACGACCACCTTTTTCACCGTACGGCCTTCCACGACCGTGGTCAGGAAGGTTTCGGGGACGTAATCGTTCCAATAATCCATCCAGGCCTGGGCCAGGGAATTTTTACACACCAGCAGCTTTTTCTCCGCCGCCTCCACCTTCTGATCGGCCTCGTCCGAGGGGTTTGCCTCGGCGTCCGCCTGGGCCTGGGCGAGCGCCTCCTCGGCCGCTGCGACCTGCTCTTCCCAGTAGACCACGTCCGGGCTAAGCAGGTAGGCGAGGGTGGCGCGCTCTTCCGCGACGGTCACCTTGGCATTGGCGAGCGCCAATTGGGCGGCGGCGACCGCCGCCGGCGAGGTCAGTTCCTGCAGGGCGCGTTGGGCTTTACGCAGTTGCTTTTGGGCAGAGGAATCGTCCAGCCGGGCCAGTTCCGCGCCGGCGTCGACGATGTCGCCCACCTCCACCAGCACCTCGGTCACCGTGCCGGACGCCGAAAAACCGAATGTGGCTTCGGCGTTGGGAATCAGCGTGCCGGTGCCGGAAGCGAACAGCTTCAGGTCGCCCCGCCGGACGGTCGCGGTCTGCAGCGGGTTTTCCGTATCGGCTGCGGCGGATTGGTTCGTTTTCCACAGGGAATAGGCGCCGATGCCGGCGGCGACCGCCGCGATCGCCAGGATGGCGAGGAGTACCCGCCCGCGGGTGAACCAGCGGCGGATGGAGGGTTTTCCGGCCGGGATGGACATGTCGTTTTCCCTTCTATTGCCTGGAGATGGCTGCTTAACGTATTACATTATCCAAAGCGGAATGAAGACCGCGTTCGGCAATTATGAAGATGTTATGAAGAATTCGGACGCGCCGGACTCCGGAAAATAAAAAAACCCCCCGCCGAGGCGGGGGGTCGAAGGAGGAGGCGGTTCTATACGCCGTAATACAGGAAGAATTCGTACGGATGCGGGCGCAGGCGGACGGGATCGACTTCGCGGGTGCGTTTCAGGTCGATCCAGGTTTCGATGACGTCCTTGGTGAACACGTCGCCCTCCAGCAGGAAGTCGTGGTCCTTTTCCAGCGCGTTGAGGGTTTCGGCCAGCGAGCCGGGGACGGTCTTGATCTTCTTCACCTTTTTGGGATCGGCATCGTACAGGTCGAAGTCGGCGGGTTCGCCCGGGTCGATCTTGTTCTTGATGCCGTCCAGGCCGGCCATCAACAGGGCCGAGAAGGCCAGGTAGGGGTTGCAGGTGGCGTCAGGGCAGCGGTATTCGATCCGCTTGGCGGCCGGATTGGAGGAATACATCGGGATGCGCACGCCGGCCGAGCGGTTGCGCTGCGAGTACACCAGGTTGACGGGTGCCTCGAAGCCGGGGACGAGCCGGCGGTAGGAGTTGGTGGTCGGGGCGCAGATCGCCAGCAGCGCGGGCGAGTGCTTGAGCAGGCCGCCGATGTAGAAGCGGGCGGCTTCCGAGGTCATCGCGTAGCCGGTTTTATCGAAGAACTGGTTGACGCCCTTCTTCCACAGCGATTGGTGGATGTGCATGCCGGATCCGTTGTCGGCGAACAGCGGCTTGGGCATGAAGGTGACGGTCTTGCCCGCCGCGCGGGCGACGTTTTTGATGACGTATTTGTACATCATCAGGCTGTCGCCCATGTTCACCAGGCTGTTGTAGCGCAGGTCGATCTCGGACTGACCGGCGGTGGCCACCTCGTGGTGGTGGACTTCCACCCGCACGCCGGCCGCGATCAGTTTGAGGATCATCTCCGAGCGCAGGTCCTGCAGGCTGTCGGCCGGGGGAACCGGGAAGTAGCCTTCCTTGTGGCGGATCTTGTTGCCGAGGTTCGTCTTTCCGCCGTCGAGGCCGGAGTTCCACTCGCCCTCGTCGGAATCGATGAAGTAGTAGCCGCTGTGATGGTTCTGGTCGAAGCGGACGTTGTCGAAGATGAAGAATTCCGCCTCCGGGCCCCAGTAGGAGGTGTCGGCGATGCCCGTCTTGCGCAGGTAGTCTTCGGCCTTGGCGCCGATGTGGCGCGGATCGCGGCTGTAGGGTTTGCGGGTGACGGGATCCAAAATCGAGCAGATGACGCTGAGCGTGGGCACCGAGCAGACCGGATCCACCACCGCGCTTGTCGGATCCGGAACGAGGATCATGTCGCTTTCGTCGATCGCCTGAAAACCCCGGACCGAGGATCCGTCGAAGCCGATGCCTTCGGTGAAGAGCGATTCCTCCAGCTCCTCCGTGGGAATGCTGAAGTGCTGCCAGACTCCCAGCAGGTCGACGAACTTCAGATCGATGATCTTCAACCCCAGATCGCGCGCGAAGCCGATCACTTCTTCCGGGGATTCGCATTTCCGGGGTTCGTGGCCGACCGTTCCAAATACCTTGGTGGTTTCGTTGGTCAACATCGTTCCTCCTTATGGATGTTCGGACTCCCGGAAATAAAAGAAGCCCGGCCCCGTGCGACATGCACGCGGGACGGGCTTCACGGCCCAGGTTTCCGCATATTCTTGGCTGTATTTTAGGGGTTTTTACCGGTGAGCGTCAAGCATCCGAACGGCTGATTTTTCCTCCCGCAGCGCATGGCCTGTTTGGGCCCCCCGGGCGGCGAATCTGCTGTTTTTCAGTGGAAATGGAACGTAATCCGCCGGGCGGCGTCATTAATCATCAGCGGGGCAACCGGTCCTGCCGGGGGATCATGGATGGAAGGTGGTCATGAAGCACAGCGCTATTCCCCTGTTTTTATTGGCGGTTCTCCCGATTGCCGGGTGCTATCCGGCCTGGGGCACGGCAAGCCCTCCGCCGACGCCGTCTCCCCTCACGCCGACGATTCTTACTCATCCCAAGCCTGCACTGAAGACGGATTGGACGCCCTTCCGGGATGCCGGTTGCATGGTGCCGGTGGATTGGAAGTTGTATTGTCCGGAGGAAAGCCCGTTGGGCGTCCTGGGCTGCGAGGAAATCCGGCGTCCGTCGCCGTTTTTCGGCGGGTTGGATCCGGCATATCCGATTGCTTTGTGCCTGGCTTCCCGCAGCCCGGAGGGCGGGAAGAAGCCGTTCTATACGCTCGGGTGCGGGTGGCGGATGGACGTTTTCTATGTGATCCGGGAGCAGGGGGAATTCCGGCTGCTGGATTCACGGGATGCCCTGCAGGAGACGTTCGCGCCGGTGGAATCGCCGGAGGAGGCGTTGAGTTACGCCATGGCGGTCACGGGGTATCACGCCTCGTTCGACGGCGTGTACGGGCACGTGGCGCCCGAAGATTACCGCTATGCGGCGGAGATCATCGAGGATACCCACGTCGAGCCGGCGGAGGGCGGATACACAGTCAACCTCTATTCGCGGCAAGGGTGCGGATGCGGGCCGAAACGGACGTATGAAATCGTCCTGCGGGTCACGGCGGAAGGCGCCGTGGAAACCCTCTCGAAAACGGCGGCCTACGACGATATGGCCGATACGGTGTGCGTGGATTGACCGGTCTGTTGCGGAATGATAAAGGCGGATGGTCCTCTTCCCGCCCGGAAATTTATGCGCCGTCCAGCGCCGCCCGGAAGGCGGCGGCGAATTCAGCCGCTGCGCGGGCCGGATCCGATGCCGCGCCGACTGCGCGCACGCAGGCCGAGCCGACGATCACGCCCTCGGCGATCCGACCGACCTCGGCCGCCTGTTCCGGCGAAGCGATTCCGAATCCGACGCACAGCGGCAGGCCTTTCGGAGCCGCCGCCCGCACGCGGGCGAGAAAATCCGGCAGCCCCGCCGAGACCTTTTTCCGCGTCCCGGTGACCCCGGTGACCGACACGAGGTAGAGGAATCCCTCGGCCTGGCGGCTGATCCTTTCCAGGCGCCGGGGCGAGGTGGTGGGGGCCAGCATGCGGATCAGGGGCAGGGAGCCGCCCAGCGCCGCCGTCAATTCGTCCGATTCCTCCGGCGGCAGGTCGGGGATGATCAATCCGTCCGCGCCGGCCTTTTGCGCCGAATCGCGGAATGCCGTCAGCCCGCGGCGGAAGATCGGGTTGTAGTAGCCCATCATTATCAGCGGGATGCCGACGCCCCGCCGGCGCAGCTCGGCTACGCCTTCCAGCACGTGCCCGAGCGTGACGCCGTTGGCCAGGGCGGTTTGGGTCGCCTGCTGGATCACCGGCCCGTCGGCCAGGGGATCCGAAAACGGAATGCCCACCTCGATCAGGTCGGCTCCGTTTTTCGCCAGGGCTTCGATCGCGTCGATCGAACCCGGCAGGGTGGGGTACCCGACCGGCAGGTAGGGCATGAAAGCGGGTTTCCTTTTTAAAAAGGCTTGTTCGATTTCAGCCAAAGGCATGGTTTCTCCCATCCGGGCTGTCCCAGCCCCCTCTCCCCGCCTTCGCCTCGGAATTTCTCCTCGGCTTCGGCGCCTCTCTCCCCCTGTCCTCGAGTGAAACGAGGGGAGAAGGAGAGGGGTTGGAGGTAAGGAGGTTAGGACAGGAATTTCATCGCCGTATCCAAATCCTTATCGCCACGTCCCGACAGGCAGACCAGGATGATTTGGTCTTTGCCCATTTTCGGCGCGCGGCGGACGGTTTCCGCGATAGCGTGGGCGCTCTCCAGGGCGGGGATGATCCCTTCCAGCCGGCTCAGCAGCGAGAACGCCTCGAGCGCCTCGGAGTCGGTGGCGACGGTGTATTCCGCGCGTCCGA
>JBJYXS010000290.1:0-7514 GCA_046260075.1 Anaerolineales bacterium
ATCATCGATGCGCGGACCGGAAACGAAAAAACCTACATCCCGCCCCGGAAGTGCCCTTCCTGCCGGGAACCCGTCCTTCAAGTGGAGGGAGAAGTAGCCTGGTATTGCATCAACTCCGCTTGTCCGGCCCAATTGGTGAGGAGAATGGAGCATTTCGCCTCCCGCTCCGCAATGGACATTGAGGGATTGGGGATAAAGATCGTCGAACAACTGGTCCAGGCGGGGTTGGTGAAGGACCTGGCCGGTTTGTACGACCTGACGCTCGAAGACCTTATGCCTTTGGAGGGATTTGCCGAAAAAAAGGCCCGCAATCTCCTGCTGGCCATCGCCGTCTCCAAGGAGCGGCCGCTGACGCGCCTGCTGACCGGAATCGGGATCCATGGGGTGGGGGAAGTCATGGCCGCGGATTTGGCGCACGCATTCGGAAGTTTGGACGCCTTGCAGGATGCATCGCGCGAACGCCTAGAGGAAATCGACGGGGTCGGTCCGAACATCGCCGAGGCCATTGTGGATTGGTTTTCACGGAAGCCGAATCACCGGCTGTTAAATCGATTCCGCCAGAAAGGCATATGGCCGGTGGAGGCGGGATCCGGTAAAACCGAAAACCAATTCCTAAAAGGGAAAACCTTCGTCATTACGGGGACGCTCGGCGCCTATTCCCGCGCCCAAGCCAAATCCCTGATCGAAGCCAACGGCGGAAAAGTGACCAGTTCCGTATCGTCCAGAACGGACTTTCTGGTGCTGGGGGAGGATCCCGGTTCGAAATACCGGAAGGCAAAGGACTTGAATATCCCGGTATTGGAAGAAAAAGCATTTGAACACATGATCGCTTCCCGGGAGATACCGACGTGACGGAAGCACGATTGGTGTTGAAGGCGGGTCGCGAAAAAGCCGTCCGCCATCGACATCCCTGGATATTCTCCGGATCCGTGGAACGGATCATCGGCGATCCGTCCCCCGGCGAAACGGTGGATATCGTGGATTCAAAGGGAGTCTGGCTGGCACGAGCCGGCTACAGCCCGCATTCCCAGATCACGGCCCGGATTTGGACCTGGGAAAAAAACCAACCCATCGATCGCCGGTTTTTCCAGAACGCCGTGCTTCCAGCAGCTGCTCTGCGCCGGCCGCTGGCGTCTTACACGGACGGGTATCGCCTGGTGCACGCGGAAAACGACGGGCTGCCGGGCATCGTGGCGGATCGATACGGCGGTTTTTTGGTAGTTCAATTCCTGTCCGCCGCAGCCGAACGGTGGAAAAATGAACTGGCGGGGCTGTTCGCCGAGATCGAGGGCATTCAAGGCATTTACGAACGATCCGACGCGGACATCCGCAGGAAAGAAGGCCTTGCATCGGTTTCCGGACCGCTATGCGGCGAGAAACCTCCGGCAAATATCACTCTTCGGGAAGGCGAATGGGAATTCCTGGTGGATGTCCGGGCAGGCCACAAGACCGGCTTTTACCTGGACCAGCGCGACAGCCGGAAGGCAATCTGCGAGTATATCTCGTCGTTCATCCGGGGTGGGGAGATCTTAAATGTGTTTTCGTATACCGGATCGTTTGCCGTGGCGTCGTATTCGGGAGGTGCCGGTCATGTGGTTAATGTGGATTCCTCCCAGTCCGCCTTGGATATGGCCCGTGAGAACGTGGAGCGCAACGGCCATGCAGTCGGTGATAACTCCTTTATTTCCGCAAACGCCTTCGAGAAATTAAGGGCCTTCAGAGATGAAAAACGCCTATTTGATGGTGTGATCTTGGATCCTCCCAAATTTGCCGTAATGCAGAAGGATATCCGCAAGGCGACAAGAGCATATAAGGATATCAATTGGTTAGCTATGCGAATAATACGGCCAAATGGACTGCTATTTACCTTTTCCTGTTCGGGATTGGTCAGCGAGGATCTATTCCAAAAAGTCGTTTTTTCCGCAGCAATCGACGCCGGAAGAGAAGCCCAGATCATAGGACGTCTTGGCCAGCCCATGGATCACCCGGTGCGGATCACATTTCCCGAGGGGCGGTATCTGAAAGGATTGGTTCTCCGGGTATTATGAAAATGGGCTTCTGAGATATCAATCGAGTGATATATAAATCGGCTGCTGCGCGCAGCCGATTTATATACAGGGATTTCCAGTGGAGATGGCGGGAATCGAACCCGCGTCCGAGAAGACTCGGTACCGGACCTCTACAGGCATAGCCGGACATTCATTCTCGCCGATCGGCTGCCCGCCCGGCAGGGAAGACCCATCGGCCAGCCGCTCAGGCCCGAAAGCCCTCTTTCGCTTGCGCCGCGGCTTCGCAAGCGGCACTCCGGCTTTCTCACGCCCGGATCTTTTCCAGC
Organism: Anaerolineales bacterium; assembly: GCA_046260075.1. Taxonomy (GTDB): domain Bacteria; phylum Chloroflexota; class Anaerolineae; order Anaerolineales; family RBG-16-64-43; genus JAFGKK01. Next base: position 2,336 of record JBJYXS010000290.1, read on the forward strand.
CGGAGATAGGAAAAGGCGGACGTGACCCCATATGGGGTCAGGCTCTACGCTACGGGTTAGGCCGCAACGGGAAGAGCCGAGTAAGTGCGTTTGGCACTTGAAGGGTGCGCTGATTTTTCGAGGTCGGCGCCTCTCGGCCTGCCATCCGGGGCCAGCCTCTTCCGTCGAAGCCTGTCATCCCCGTAAAAGACATTATAGCATGTTAACCGCGGCGGTTTAATGCCCGGCGCATGTCCCGCTCCGCATCCTTTTTGGCGATGATCCGCCGCTTATCGTACTTCTTCAGGCCTCTGCCCAAACCAATCTCCACTTTCGCCAAACCGCGCTTTAAGTAGACGCGCAGCGGGATGATCGCCAAACCTTTTTGCTGTCGGGCTTCCTGCAGGCGAAGGATCTCCTTGCGATGCAAGAGAAGCCGCTTTTTGCGAAGCGGTTCGTGATTGCCCAGGCTGGCCGGGTCGTACGGTGAAATATGGACGTTGATCAACCACGCCTGCCGCCCCTCGATGGAGACATATCCCTCCTTGAGGGTGATATGACCGGCCCGGATGGATTTGATTTCGCTGCCGAGCAGGGCGATTCCCGCCTCAATGCGTTCAAGTATCGCATAATTATGCGTTGCTTTCCGGTTGGTAGCCACAACTTTAATGCGATCGTCCACGTTCCACTCCATGCTGGAACAGCCTTTTCCGCGTTCCGGGAATTCCTCATTCTATCCCAAAATCCCCCGTCTGCGCGCTCCCTTCCAATGGAAGCATCAGCCCGCCGTCCACGATTCCTACATATGCGGAAGCGCAGTCTTGCAGCGGCAGGCAAAGCCTTTTTTTCTCCTTTTGTTTATGGAATGGGGGTATAATCGGCCCGTTCCACGCCGAAATCCAGCCCCTGATACCAAAAAAGCGGAGTTACTCCTTGGGTAGAATCATTCATACTACACACCCCACGCGCCAACGTGCGGCGACCCTCAAGCGGATAGCCTCCATGATTCGGGATTATCCCCGCACGAACGATTCCCAAATAGATATTCGGGAGCTTTCGGAACTCCTGATAGCGGGCCTTCGGGAAATTCAAGAATCCGTTAACCGAACGGCAGCGGCATGGGAAAAGCGGGATTACTGGCTGAAGGCGGATGCGTTCCGCAGGCAATGGCGCTGGGTGGATGAAATGATTGCCGGCATGACAAAAGCGTTGCAGGCGGGTGATCGGCCGTCTCTTCAGGCGCAAATTCTCGAATTGAAACGTCGAATGGAAACCTCCACTTCGTCGCGGTCTTCCAAACGACGATCCTGACATCGCACGGTCGACGATTATGCGGTCTGACCGTCGTTCCTCATTCGCCGATCACCGGTATACCGTCGACAATAATCAACGGCATCCAGGAATAGTCCACCCGCCCGTCCGATTGAAGAGACGTCCATAAAACGGCGCTGTGGTTTGCCTTTCCGGTGAAGCCGTCAAATACGAAATTGCCGAGGCTGTAAAAAATCCAGCCCGAATGATACGCTTCCTCCGCCTGGAGAAGATGGGGATGAGAGCCAACGACCAAATCCGCTCCGTTGTCGATCGCCAGATGGGAAAGCTGGATTTGCCTCCGGTTGGGGGTTTCCATCCCCTCGTCGCCGAAATGGAACAGCACCACAATGAAATCCACCTGCTGATCGAGAATTTGCAGATCGGCGGCGATACGGGCATCATCCGCCCAGGAAACCCCTGGTGAATCCGGACCCGCACGCCAATGTTTCGGATCGAAGCCATACGCCTCTTTCGGCACCTCGACATATGCAAGGAACGCCAGACGGGAACCGCCGATTTCCAGGATCTCCGGCGCGCGGGCCTGTTCCTCGTCGGCGCCGGCTCCGACGGATCGGATACCGGCTTGGTTAAGCGTTTGCATCGTCTGTTCCAGCACGGCGGGTCCGTAATCCAGACTATGGTTGTTGGCCAGGGAAAGAAGATCGAATCCCGCGTCTTCCAGCCAAACGGCGGCCTCCGGCGGAGCCAGGAAGGTATAGGCCTTGGGCGCCTTCGTTCCGCCTTCACCGAGCGCGCATTCGAGATTCCCGACCGCAACATCCGCGGATTGCAGGATGGATTTCACGGATCCGAAAATCGTCGCGCCCCGTCCGTCGTTGATCCGTTCGCCAAGAGATCGCCCGAGCATAATATCTCCGACGAAGGCGATCGTGACAGGGGAGGAATCTCCGACGTCCGCCGGCGCGTCCGAGGTTGTCCGGACAGACGGAGGGGAATTGCCCTCCGGTGTTGTTGCGTCATCCTGGTATTCGACCGCCGGATCCTGCGACGGTTCGGTGATCGCGGAAAGCGATTTCACCGGCGTGTAGGCTCCCGGGGCTGACATCGCCGTACGGCACCCGCACAGGAAAAGGATCAGCCCCAGGCAGGCGGCTTTCCGCTTCATATCTCCACCGACCCGCCGGAGGGACGGTTGTTTTGGAGGAACGGCCGGAATTCCGCCAGCCGTACGGCGGGAATTCGTCCGCTTACCAGAATGCCATCGGGATGATGAACCAGACTCTCCACAACTCCCTCTTCGTAAAAAATATTCAGCAGCCGGCCGGCGGTGGCCGGCAGTTTAACCCTGACAAATCCCATCGTTTGGTACAACACCCGTTCAATGGTTTCCAGAAGCATGGGAAGACCTTCTCCGGTGAGCGCGGACAGCATCACGGTGTCGGGATGGTCCTGCAGGAAGTAATCCGGAAGCGGGCCGGGCAAGGTATCGATTTTATTAATCGCCGTGATGACGGGGATTTCCTGAAATCCGAGTGTCCGCAGCGTCTGATGGACCGCTCGAACCTGTTCCCGGGCATTCGGATGCGAGATATCCACGATGTGCAACAGCACATCGGCCTCGGATATCTCCTCCAGAGTCGCACGGAACGCCGCGATCAACGACGTGGGCAGTTTCTGGATGAAGCCGACGGTGTCGGTCAGCAGGATGGTTTTTCCACCGGGCAGGCGGACGCGCCGGGTGGTGGGATCCAGGGTGGCGAATAATTGATCGGCGACAAACACCCCCGCATCGGTCAATGTGTTCAGCAAAGTGCTTTTCCCGGCGTTGGTATATCCCACCAAAGCGACCACCGCCATGCCGGACCGTTTGCGTCGTACCCGGTACCGCCGGCGGTGCTTGCGCACGGATTCCAAATCCTTTTTCAGGCGGCTGATCCGTTTGGATATCTCCCGGCGGTCGATCTCCAACTGGGTTTCACCGGGCCCGCGCAATCCGACTCCCCCGGTTCCGCCCCGTCCGGCCGCGCCGCCTGCCTGGCGGGCCAGATGAGTCCAGGCTCTGGTCAAGCGCGGCAGGCGGTATTCATACTGAGCCAATTCCACCTGCAGCGCGCCTTCCCGGGTGTGGGCGTGTTGGGCGAAGATGTCCAGAATGACCGCCGTCCGGTCGAGCACATGAGTTTCGTCACCCAGGGCTTTCTGCAGTTCCCGTAAATAACGCGGAGCCAATTCCTCGTCGAAGACCACGGTATCCGCTTTGGTATCCGCCACCCAACGTTTCAATTCCAAGACTTTGCCGGAACCGATCAGGGTTGCCGAATCCGGTCTGAGAATCCTCTGGCTGTCACGCCCCACCACTTTCATGCCGGCCGTCCGGCACAAAACAGCCAATTCCTCCAGGCTGTCCGCCATGGATAGAATGGGATCCTCCTTCTTGCGTTGGACGCCAAACAGGAACGCCAGCGGTTTTCGTTCGGTGCGGACAATCCGGGATTTCGCCATGCGGGCGATTGTATCGTAAAGAGCGTGGTGTTTCCACGACGACAGACGAACGTTTGTGATCCGTGGTCCATCGTCTATGGTCCGTCTTCGATGGTACAATCACCGAAGAAAAAAATCCATCTACCGGAGAACTCCCGTATGCAATGGAACGGCGTCATCCCCACTTATCGGGAACTGATCGATCTGCCGGCGAACGCGCCGGTCGTTTCGCTGTTGGAAGGCAATACCCCGTTGATTCCCCTGCCGGTTCTTGGACGTACCCTTGGGAAAGACGTATCGCTGCATGTCAAATTCGAGGGATTGAACCCGACCGGCTCTTTCAAGGACCGGGGAATGACGGTGGCTATCAGTGAAGCCGCAGGGCGGAAGGTACAGTCGGTTATCTGCGCTTCGACGGGTAACACGGCGGCGTCGGCGGCCGCTTATGCGGCCCGGCTGGGTATTCGCTGCATCGTGCTCATCCCGCAGGGAAAGGTTGCGATGGGAAAGCTGGCGGGAGCCGTCGCCTATGGTGCGCACGTCATCCAGATCGAAGGATCTTTCGACGACGCCCTGACCCTGGTCGTCCAGATCAGCCAGAAGCATTCCATCGCCCTGGTCAACTCGTTGAACCCGTATCGTCTGGAAGGCCAGAAGACCGCCGCATTCGAGATTTGCGACGTATTGGGAAAGGCGCCGGATTGGCTATGCCTTCCCGTTGGAAATGCGGGGAACATCACCTCCTACTGGATGGGTTTCCGACAGTATCACAAGATGAAAAACACCGGGCTGCCCCACATACTGGGAGTCCAGGCGGAGGGTTCGGCGCCCCTGGTATTGGGACATCCGGTGGAGCACCCCGAAACCGTCGCCACGGCCATCCGGATCGGCAAACCTGCGCGCGGGGAACAGGCTTTGGAAGCGGCTCAGGAATCGGGTGGGCGGATTATCGCCGTAAGCGACGAAGCCATCCTCGACATGCAGGCCCAATTGGCGAAGGAAGGCTTGTGGGTGGAACCCGCATCCGCGGCAGGGCTGGCCGGACTGGCCCATGAAATCCGACAGGGTCAGATGCAAATCGACGGAAAACACATCGTCGCCGTCTGCACCGGACATGGGCTGAAGGACCCCGATATCATCACCCGGCGCGCTCCCGCGATACAAGTCCTGCCGCCCGACCTCCCCGCATTGGAAAAGGCAATCCTTGGATGAATCCCCAGGTACATCCGGCCCATATCCTGGTTCCTGCAACATCCGCCAATCTCGGCCCGGGCTTCGATTGTATGGCGTTGGCGCTGGATCTGTGGAACGAAGTGATCATCGCGCCGGATGCCTCGGGGGGACGCGTGGCGGTGGAGGGGGAAGGCGGAAAAACGCTCCCGCAGGACGCCAAGAACCGCGTGGTATTGGCCGCCGGCGAGGTCTTTGAAAAAGCGGGTATATC
>JBJYXS010000291.1:0-10916 GCA_046260075.1 Anaerolineales bacterium
AGTGTTTGGAGAAGGAGCTTACAAGATCCCCGTCTCCTCTACGAAATCGATGACCGGCCACATGATGGGAACCACCGGGGCGGTGGAGGCGGTCTTCTGTGTGCTGGTGATCCGCGACGGGAAAATCCCGCCGACCATCCATTACAAGACGCCCGATCCGGAATGCGATTTGGATTATGTGCCCAACGTCGCCCGCACCCAACCGGTGGATGTGGCCGTCAGCAACGCCTTCGGTTTCGGCGGGCACAACGCCGTTCTGGTTTTACGGGCGTTCCGCGAATAGGCCGGACACGACATCGGACCGGCCAAAGGTGGAGCAAACGGAAACGATCCCAGCCTCTGAGCATTCCAAACATCCCACGCTGATCGCCGTGGAACAAGCCACCGGGTTGGTGTTCTCCAATCCGGGGTTGATCGTGCGCGCCCTGACTCACAGCTCCTTTACCAATGAACGCCCGGAGGCGGGTGAGAATTACGAACGGCTGGAATTCCTCGGCGACGCCGTGCTGGATTACCTGGTGGCTTATTGGCTGTACCAGCACTTTCCGGAACTTCCGGAAGGGGATCTCACCCGCATGCGTTCGGCCCTGGTGCGGACGGAAGCCTTGGCGGCATTTGCCCATCAACTGGGGTTAAACCACATCCTGCGGATCGGAAAGGGCGAACGGCAGACCGGAGGACAGGAACGGGTTACCATCCTTTGCGGATCTTTTGAAGCCTTGATGGGGGCCATCGCCTTGGATCGCGGAATTGATGCCACATATGCCTTTCTGAGTCCGTTCCTGAGCCGGGAGTCGGACAGCATCTTTGAGCATTTGGCAAGCGGAGACTCGAAAAGCTTCTTCCAGGAAAAATCCCAAGCCCGGTTCGGCATCACGCCGGCGTACCGGGTGGTGAATATGAGCGGCCCCGACCATGAACGGCGGTATACGGTGGAGGTCATGGTGGGACCGGAATGCTACGGCATCGGAACGGGAAACAGCAAACAGGCCGCGGAGCAGAGCGCCGCCCGCAAGGCGCTGGAAAAGATCGACGCCCTGCCGCCGGAATAAGAGACGGCAGGGATTTCGGTTTTTCCGTACCGAAATCACCGGAGCCTTTGCTTTGCAACGGCCCGGACACGCCGCTTCAGGGCCGATCGGCCGTTTTCGATATTCCCTCCGTCGGAAATTCCGCTCACCGTATGCGGATCATATGGAAACGTGAAAATGTGCGCACACGGCCGGCGCGAATCCGGTCAGGTCGTGCGTCGATTGAAGGAATTGCCGCCTTACTTCCAAGGGACCCAGAACCAGCATCGGCACAGGGTTGCGCGTATGTCCCTTGACGGATAGGTCCTCCATATTTCCATGGTCGGACGAGACGATTACCGACAGGCGGCTGTCTTGCGCCGCTGCCGCGATTCCGCCGAGCGCGGCGTCCAAAACCTCCAACAGCCGTACGGCGCCGCGCATTTCCCCGAAGTGTCCCGCGTAGTCCGTCAACCAATGATCGAATACTGAAAAATCACATGCCGAGGCAAGCTGGGCCATGCGCCGGCCCGCCGCGTCCGGCGGAAGTGTCGGAGTCCGGGGGCGTCGCAGCCTTGTGCGCCATCCGCGTCCGGTGAAATCGGCGGAGAGAGCTTCCCCCCGGTCGAGGTCGTCGGCGGTGGGAAGCGGGATGCCGGCCAGGCTGAATGCGAGGGCGATGGCCGCATGCAGGCGCCGCCCGCTGCGGACGGCCGCAAAATACGAGTCGGGATAAGCGTTGAGAAGGCGCGCCGTCCGGCCGGCGCCGGCCAGTCGGGCCAGCAGGTTTTCTTTTTCCAGGATCGGGCGGATCCGGGCATCCGGCTTGGGGCCGTAATGCTCGCCGATGATCCCGGAGACATTAACGCCGGTCAGGAGAGCCGCTTGACCGGTGGCGGATTGCGGCGGACCTTCCACGCCCAAGGTGGCGTCGATCGGCCGGAAAGATGCCAGGGATCCATGGAACGGCGGCAGGGCGGAATCCAGGCGCCGGCCTTCCAGCAGCCGGCTGAGGTTCGGAAGGTTTGCTGCACAAAATGGATTGACGGTCGGGTCGGACGGTCCCAACCCGACCCCGTCGAGGAACAGGAAAAGGAGCGGTCCGCAGTTCATGATCCGGGATGCGGTTTTTCCATTGCGGAATGGACGAAGAATGCCTTGACGGCTGTTGTGCGGAAATGCTTTCGGCATTGTTCGGGGCGGAGGACGGTTCCCTCCGGCGACGGGGAATCCGGTATCGACGGGAGGATATCGGAGAGGATCCGCAAAACAATCTTTCGGATCAACGCCCAGCGCCGGATGGAGACGAGCTGCATTTCCTTTCGGCCCCTTCCGGGTGCCGGTAATCGCGGGCTGTCATTCGGGGCCGGGCTGCTCATTGAGATCTATCCAGTAGTGGTGGACCGAGCGGATCATATCCTTCAGCTCGTCGAAAGAAACCGGTTTGACCAGGTAGGAGTTGACTCCCAGCTTGTACGCCCGGGCGACGTCTTCCTCTTCCTGTGAAGAGGTCAGCACGACAACCGGCAACCCGTGCCCTCCGGGCTGCCGGCGCAGCCATTCGAGGACTTCCCATCCGGATATCCGCGGCATTTTCAGGTCCAGCAGGACGATCTTCGGCCGCTCCGATCCGTCGGCGGGGGGCGATTCGATCCGGGTGGACAGCCAGCGAATGGCCGCTTCGCCGTCCTCGACGACCGCCACCGGAGTATGGAGGTTCGCCTTCCGCAACGCCCGGCGCAACAACTCGGCGTCGTTCAGATCGTCCTCGATCAGCAGAATGGTTCCCGTTTGCTTCTTCGCCATCCGGCCTCCGGGCCGTCCGTATGCCTTCTTCTCCTCAGGATCAACCAAAAACCATTTCCAGGAAGCTGGGCAACAGGGTCGGATCGAAATGGACCGCTTCCAGCGATACCATATAGGCCCGTATGCGGTCGTCGGGCCAAGCCGGACGATAGGGCCGGTTGGATCGCAAAGCGTCCCAAACATCCACCAGCGTGAAGATCCTGGCCGACAGGGGAATCTGCTCCCCGCGCAACCGCCGGGGATATCCGCTGCCGTCCCAACGCTCATGATGGCAATAGGGGATATCGAGCGACGGACGCAGAAAGGCGATCGGTGAAAGCCACTCATAGGCGGAACGGGGATGCCTTCGCATGATCTCCCATTCCCTTTCGCTTAGCGGCCCGGGTTTCAGCAGAATCCCGTCGGGGATGGCCATCTTCCCGATATCGTGCAGCAGGCAGCCGCGCCGCGTATGGATGAGATCATCTTCCGGCATGCCGACAGCCCGTGCAAGGCGGAGGGTGGTTTCGGTGACCCGGCGGGTATGGCCTTCGGTCTCATGATCGCGCAAATCCAGCGCCCGCGACCAGCCTTCGATGGTTGCGTCGTATGCCAGCGTTAGTTCGACGTTGGTCCGCTGCAAATCCTCGAACAGCATGGCGTTGTCGATGGCGATGGCCGCCTGCCCGGCGATGGTATCCAGATAGGTGAGCCATGTGGTATCCGGTTCCAGCCGTTTGCGGTGAAAGACCTCCAATACGCCCTTCACCACGCCCTTGGCGATCAATGGGAACGCGATATAGGAAATGAAACCCTCCGACCGGAGCGCCTCGGCGCGGGCAGGATTTTCTCCGTCGCCGTCCCAGTCCGGCAGGACGATCGGCCGCCGTTGCACGGCGACCCGGCCTGCGTATCCATGGTTTGCAGGCAGGATGAGGTCTTTCGGCGGTGTGATGCGGAACCCGCGTCCGGAGAACAGGCGCAGGGACTGGGAATTGGTTTGGAGCAGCAGGACGTCCGCCGCGTCGACCTGCAGCCGGCTGGTCAGCTCGTCAAGGATGACCATCAGCGTCACCCGCAAATCCATGCTGGCCGTGATGGCCGCGTCGATTGTCCGCAATCCGGCCAGCCGGTCCAGTTGCCGGCGGATCTGCTGTTCGGCCTCCTTGCGTGAAGAAATATCCCGCAACAGGAAGAGAATCGCGTCGGGCCTCGTCCGGCGGCCGGCCAGCATCGAACCGGAGAGTTCAGCAGGAAACGGCGGCCGGTCCAGCGGAGTCAGAACGACTTCCGCCGCCTCCACGCGTTCGGTGCGGCGGAGGGTTTGCAGGATCCGCCGGACGGTTTCTTCCTGATCGGGTACGAAGATGTCCACCCAGCGTTTGCCTTCCAGTTTCGCGATCGACGGCACGCCGAGCAGCCGCAATGCCTGCGGATTGGTCATCCGGACTCTCAGCTCCAGGTCGGTGACGACGACGGCGTCGGGGGATGTCTCGATCAGAGTCCGGTACAGCGATTCGCTTTCCCGGAGGGCTTCCTCGGCCGCGGAGCGCCGTCTGCGGATATCCGCTTCGCGGATCTCCCGTTCCACGACGGGAAGGAGGCGGGAGAGATTCTCTTTGCGGAGGTAATCGTTGGCTCCGGCTTTCATGATCGCCACGGCCTGGTCCTCGCCGATGCTGCCGGAGACGAGGATGAACGGCACGTCCAATCCGCGGTCCTTGAGCAATGCGAGCGCCTCGGGGGCGTTGAACTTGGGCATGGAATGGTCGGAGAGGATGACATCCCAAGGATGCGAATCGAGCGCCCGGGCCATGACTTGAGGGGTTTCCACGCGCCGGTATTCCACCGTGTATCCCCCGAGTTCGAGACTCCGGGCCAACAGCACGGCGTCGTCTTCCAGATCCTCGACGATCAGCACCCGAAGTGGCGCCTTCCCGGCGGGGGAAGGAAAGACTTCGGCTTCGTGCGGGGGAGGGGTTTTCGGAAGGATGCGGACGGATGCGCGCGCGCTTCTTTTGGCCTTTCGCACCGAGCCCTTTTTGGCCGGTGTCGCGCGCCGGCGGGATGGGGATTTGGTTGTTTTCCGCGTTGTGCGTTTTGTCATGTCTTTGTCCGGGAATACGGAACGCCCGCGTTTCGATTTTACTCCAAACCCGCGCGGCTTGGGTCTCCCGGACCGGCGCGTGCCGGGGTTATTGAAACACCGCGCTCTCCGGAGAACTTCGTATCGCGTTCAGCCGATCGCGGAGTCCGGGGGCGGTCTCCGGGAGACGGGTGGGATCGTGATACTCCGCGCGGTCGATTTCCTTCCCGTCCGGACGAAGGGAGCCGGACCGGACTTCGCAGGAAAAATATGCGGCGATCGGATACAGGATATCCCCGGCGGGAAACACCGTCCGGCGGCCGCCGAACGCGCCGCGGATCCGTACGGGTTCGACCCGCAATCCGGTTTCCTCTTCCGTCTCCCGGATCGCCGTTCCGGCCAGGCTTTCCCCGAGTTCCAGCAACCCTCCCGGAAGCGCCCACAACCCGCTGTCGGCCCGCCGGACCAGCAGGATCCGTCCGTGCTCGTCGCGGATCAACGCGGAAGCACCGGGTAACACGAGCGGCGCCGGACCGACGCGCGAGCGGAGAAAGGACCATACGGCTTGGCCGGCCGGCGCGGACGCCTCCGGCGGGTCGAAATACGGTTCGGGGTCGCCGCGATGGGTCAGCGCCAGGGCATACCAGGGAAGCGTGTCCGGGAAGGATTCTTGAGGAAAGAACGCCAGGCGGGTGGTTTCGCCGGCCGCCGGACGGAGCGATCCGCCGGTCGCCCGGCAAACGAAGAAGAACGTTACCTGCTGTACCCTGTCGCCGTTGGGATATCGGACGTTGTGCTGCGGACCGGAAAGGACGGCCGCCAGGCGCAGCACGTCCACGCGCAAGCCGGTTTCTTCGAACGCCTCGCGCCGGGCGCACTCCGCGGGGCTTTCGCCGGCCTCCAGGATCCCGCCGGGAAGCCCCCATACGTCGAAATCCGGCCGGTGATGGAAAAGGATCCGGCCGGCATCGTCCGCGACGATGGCGGTGCTGTACACCAACGGTATTAAAGTGCGCCCGACCCGGCGGCGCAGGGTGGCGAGGTAATCCATGGGGGAATTGTATCCGCTTTGGGGGGGAGGAGGACGGCGCGGGCCGCAGGCTCCGCCCTTGCTTGACACGGCGCGAACGGATATGAGATACTCTTCCGGTGAGCGATGCTTCTCTTACTTCGCTATTCCACAGAAAGGAGGAGGTGATGTCCGCGATGAGTACTTATGGTAAACCTTGCGCTGCGGCATCCCTCCTCTCGTGAACGTCTGAGATAAGGTGCCGCAGCGCAGCGAAGGCCGTCCTTCGGGACGGCCTTCTGCGTTAATCCCCGAAACAGATTCCCAGCCCGCGCGCGGTGAGCACGCCTTCGCCTTCCGGATCGACGCGTTTCGGCACGGCCAGCGCTTCCTCGAGCGGCATATCGGTGACCACGGCACGCTGCACGGCGACCATCCGCCCGAACGATCCCCGCACGGCGAGCCGGAGGGCGGCCGCGCCGAAGCGGGTCGCCAGCCACCGGTCGAACGGGGTGGGGCGGCCGCCGCGCTGCACGTGCCCCAGCACCGTGACGCGGGTCTCGGTCCGGCAGTATTGGGCGACCTTCCTCGCCACGAGCGCCCCGACTCCGCCCAGACGCGCAAAATATACCTCGTCGCCGGCTTGAGCGTAGATCGGGCGGCCGCCCCGCGGATGGGCGCCCTCCGAAACGGCCAGGATGCTGAATTTGCTGCCGCCCGCCGATCGCTCGCGGATCTTGGCGGCGACGATTTCGTGGGAAAAGGGAATTTCCGGGATAAGGATGACATCGGCGCCGCCGGCGACTCCGGCCTGGAGGGCGAGGAATCCGGCGTAGCGCCCCATTAATTCGACGATCATCGCGCGGTGGTGCGATTCGGCCGTCGTGTGCAGTTTGTCGAGCGCCTCCGTGGCGGTGTTCAGCGCGGTGTCGAACCCGAAGGTGACGTCGGTGCCGCCGACGTCGTTGTCGATCGTCTTGGGGACTCCCACCACCGGGCATCCCTTCCGCCACAGGTCGAGGGCGATGCGCAGCGTCCCGTCCCCGCCGACCACGATCAGCCCGTCGAGGGCCAATTTGCCGATCGCCTCCATAACTTGGTCCGAGCGGTCGACCACTTGCATGCCCCCGCCGGGCGTTTCCACCTTCTGGGCGAAGGGATTGCCCCGGTTGGCCGTTCCCAGGATCGTCCCGCCGCGGGGAAGGATTCCGCGCACGTCCCGGGGGGTGAGGATCCGCGTGCCGTCCGGGTCGAACACGCCGTCGAATCCGTCTTTGATTCCGATCGTCTGGGCGCCGTGCTCGCGGGCGGCGGTCTTCACCACCGCCCGGATCACCGCGTTCAGGCCGGGCGCATCTCCGCCGCCGGTGATGATGCCGAACCGTTGTTGACTCATCGGAATCCCTTTCGTCTTCCTCCGCCGGGGGGACCTGGAGAAAGCCTTCCGGAACCACATGGCGGACGCCGCCCGCGGATCAGATAAACGGCCGAACCGGGCCGTGGATATGCCGTATGTCTTGTCATACATTTTAATATGATCCTCCGCATTGCGCTGCCGGCATTCCTCCTATGAAGGGATGGCAGGCCGTTCCGCGATGCGGCGTACCGTGATTGTGATATGCTTGCCCGATTGTGCAGATAACCCGTTTCGGGAAAAGGAGTTGCATGAGTAAAAAACAGAATCCTCCCGTATCCTCATCCTCCCGCATCCCGAGCAACCTGTTGGCCGTCTCGCTGGGTTCGCTGTTCACCGACATCTCTTCCGAGATGATCTTTCATCTGCTGCCGCTGTATTTGACCAACGTGCTCGGGGCGAAGACGGCGGTCGTCGGATTGATCGAGGGCGTGGCCGAGAGCACCGCCAGCCTGACGCGCCTGTTCTCCGGTTGGCTCTCCGACCGGCTTGGCAAGCGAAAAGGGCTGACCGTCTTCGGGTATTCGCTCTCGGCGGTCGCCAAGCCGTTTTTCCTGATCGCCGACTCCTGGCCGCTGGTGCTCCTGTTGCGGTTCGCGGACCGTTTGGGGAAGGGCATCCGCACCGCGCCGCGCGATGCGCTGGTGGCGGATTCCGTTCGGGCGGAGAGTCGCGGCTTCGGATTCGGGCTGCACCGCGCGGCGGATACGCTCGGCGCGACGATCGGCCTGGGGATTGCGGCGGCGGTCGCTTACGCCGCCGGACCGTCGGCGACCAGCCTGAGCGCGGAGACGTTCCATCTGGTGATCTGGATCAGCATCATCCCGGCCGTGCTGGGCGTGGTCTCGCTCATGCTGATCGCGCGCGATGTGCCCGCCGCGGACAAGCCGAAGCCCGCCGCCGGGGATTCCGAACCGATGCCGGCCCCGCGCAGGGCCTTCAGCCCGCGGCTGATCGGTTTCTTCCTTGTGATCGCCCTCTTCACGCTAGGCAATTCATCGGATTCCTTCCTCGTCCTGCGGGCCCAGGACCGCGGGTTGAGCGTGTTCCAGGTGATGCTGGCCATCTTCGTCTTCAACATCGTCTACACGCTGGTCTCCATGCCGGCCGGAAGGCGTTCCGACAAGATCGGACGCGGACGGGTGCTGGTGGCCGGCTGGCTGGTATACGGGTTGGTGTATCTCGGGTTTGCCGTGGCCGGCGCATCCTGGCAGATCTGGATCCTCTATGCCTTGTACGGGCTGTACTACGCGATGGTGGAGGGGACCGCCCGGGCGTACGTCGCGGATCTGGCCGCCGCAGAACACCGCGGAACGGCCTACGGCGTCTTCAACGCCGCGGTCGGGATCATGGCCCTCCCGGCGTCGCTGATCGCGGGCGTCCTCTGGCAGGGCGCCTTCGGCTGGCGGGGATTCGGCGCCGCCGCGCCGTTCTTCTTCGGTTCGGCGATGGCGCTCGTCGCCGTGGCGCTGACGGTCCTCTGGTTGCCGCGGTTGCGAAGGGAATAGTCCGGCAAGGAATCCCGGCCCGTGATATAACCTGACCGGATGTCGCACGCCAAGGGGGACTCATGACGCTCTTCTACTTGTGCATTGCCTGGATGGCCGGGATCGCCCTCGCTCCCGTATTCGGCCTGCCGCTGCTCTCCGCGCTGGCCGCCGGGGCTTGTTTTTTCCTCACCGCTTTCACGCTGAAAAAATACCGCACCCCGTTCCTTTGCCTGGCGTTTTTTCTGCTCGGGTCCGCCCGCCTTTCCGCCGCGCAGCCGCGGGGCGGGCCGTCGTTTGTCGGCTCGTACCTCGAGCGATCCGCCGTCTTCGAAGTGATCCTGGAGGAGGATCCCGTCAAACGGGGCGGCGGATGGCGCGCGCGGGCGCGCGTCGTGGGATTCCATCCGGGCCAGGGGGATCCTGTCGGGGAACTGGAGGGCGCGGTGCTGGTGGAATTCCGGGCGCCGCCGGAGGACTGGGAGGCGCGCTACGGCGACCGGGCCGAACTGGCCGGTTTTTTAGGGCCTCCGCCAGAGGTCGAAGGCTTCGACTATGCGGACTACCTCGCCCGCCAGGGGGTATATGGAATACTGAAAGACCCGGCGGTCCGATCCGTGGCAGCGGCGGAGAAAGCCTCGCCGGCGGCGGCCTTGTTCGCCTTCCGGCGTTTAGCGCAGCGGACTCTGAAATCCATTTTCCCCGAGCCGGAAGGCTCTCTGCTGGCGGGCATTCTGCTGGGCGACGAAAGCGGGATACCGGCGGATGTCGAGGAGGCCTTCTCGCAAACCGGCATAACGCACATCGTGGCGATCTCCGGTTTCAATATCACCATCATTGCCGGGATGTTCCTCGCCCTCGCCGCGCGTCTGCCGCGCCGGATCCCGGGATGGTTGATCGCCGCGGTCGGAATCGCGGTGTACACGGTCCTGGTCGGGGCCGCGGCGTCGGTTGTCCGATCGGCGTTGATGGGCGGTCTGGTGATCCTCGCCCGCACCCTGGGACGGCGGTCGCATGGCCTTTCCTCGTTGGGCGTCGCCGGGGCGGTGATGACGGCGGCAAATCCGTGGACCTTGTGGGATATCGGATTCCAACTGTCGTTCGCCGCCGCCCTTGGATTGATCCTCTACGCCGATCCGTTGCAGGAACGTGCGGAACAATGGTTCGCACGGCGGTTCGCCAAGGAAACGGCCCGCGCCCTGGCCTCCGCGGCGGGCGAGGTGTTCCTGATGACGTTCGCGGCGCAAATCACCACGCTGCCGCTGATACTTTTCTATTTTAATGCGCTCTCCCTCAGCGCCTTCCTCGTTAATCCGCTGGTGCTTTCGGTCCAGCCGATGGTGATGATCGCCGGCGGGCTGGCCCTGCTGGCGGGCATGGCTTGGCTGCCGGCCGGGCAGGCGCTGGCCTGGGCGGGTTGGGCGCCGACGGCCTATACGATCCGCATGGCGGAGTGGGGGGCCGCGTTGAAAACGCTCTGGTGGCCGATCGACGCCGTGTCGCCGCTGTGGATTCTCGTCTATTATGGCGTGCTGTTCGCCTGGACCGTGCTGTCGGCCCGCGGCCGGCTTCCCGTCCTTGAGGCCGGACGAGGCCTGGCAGCGAAGTTCTCCGCCGCCGCGCTGCCGCTCCTCGCGGCGGGTGCCTACCTTGCCTGGGGCGCGTATTTCCGCCTTCCGGACGGCCGGCTGCATCTGACGATGCTCCCCGCAGGCGGCAAAGCCCTGCTGCTCCGGACCCCGGACGGCGGAAGGGTGTTGATCGACGGCGGCGGCGACTCCGATTTGGTAGTTTCCGGCTTGGGGAGGATCCTCGGGTTCGGTCCGCGCCGGTTGGATTGGATCGTCGTCGGATCGGCGGCGGTGGAAAACACATCCGCATTGGCCGAGATCGCGGTGCGCTTCGACATCGGCGGTGTGTTGCTCCCGGCGGGGGCGGAAGGGACGGGGCGGTCACTCGCGCCCTTCCTTGCCCGCTGCGAAGAGCAGGGCATTCCCGTCATCGCGGCCGAGGCGGGATACCGGCTCGACCTCGGCCGTTCGGCGAGCCTTGCCGTGATGGACCGCGGCGAAGCCGGGTTGATGCTCGCCGTGGAATACGGGCGCAGCCGCTGGTTGATCCTCGA
>JBJYXS010000292.1:0-3345 GCA_046260075.1 Anaerolineales bacterium
GACGAGGGTTTCCAGTTCGCGGACTTTGACATGAATCGGCGATGTCGTGCCCTTGGCGGAATGCCGGTCGAGGGCGGAGAGCAGATCGGCGGGGTGGACCGGTTCGGTCAGCAATTCGTCGGCGCGTACGCGGAGGACATCGGTATAAGACTTCTTGGTCTTTTTCGGGGCCAGGAGGATGATCGGGAGGGCCGGCCGGAGGGTGCGGATCCGTGTGGCGGCGTCGAGGGCCTCCGAGTCGTCGGGCAGGGCCAGGATGACCGCCCGGGGAGATGTTTTTTCCAATTGGTCGACGGCTTCGGCGGTCGAGGAAGGGGCCAGAATCCGGTAGTGGCGTTCCCGTGAGAGGACTTCTTCCAATCCGGGAAGGAATGTGCGGGAGGGATCGACGAAGAGAAGGGTGGGTTCGACCATCGGATTATTTCGGTGGTGACTTTTTGGCCGCGGCTCGGTTTTCCAGCGCGCGGAACAGCCGGGCGTTGATCATGGCGATCGAGGCGTAATCAGCAACCGCTTCCAGCATGGCCTGCTCGCGGGTCGAAAATTCATGGTCTTCCTTGCGGCCGACCGATATGACGCCCAAGGCTTCGTTCTTGGCTTTAATCGGAGCCACCAGGATCGATTGGCAAACCTGTGCGATTTTAAACCGTTTTATCCCTTCGCCCGCCAGACGCAATGCTTCTCCTGAAGCGATCACCAATTGTGCAACACCATCATCCCAAGGACGGTTGATTTTCGCGGCGAGCGCATGCGGCAAACCGTGCTGGCTGCGCAGCAGGAGTTCGCGGCCGGTGTCGTCGCGCTGCAACATCCAGGCCACATCGGTTTCGGTGGCGTACCGCGCGCCTTCCATCAGACGATCGTACAGTCGGTCCAAGTGGTTCAACGAAACGATCGCCTTGCCGATTCCGTACAACAGGGTGAGTTCCTTAACCCGGCGTCCAAGTTCGTCGTTGGCTTCGGAAAGACGCAGCGCCAGCGCCTCGCGTTCCTTACGCAGATGAACTTCCGACAACGCCCGCTCAACGGAGGAAACCACCTCCGCTTCGCGCAACGGCTTGGCCAGATAGTCCTTCGCCCCGAGGCGGAAGGCTTGCAGGGCGGCTTTTTCCTGTCCTTCCGGGGCGGTGACGATCACCAGGGATTCCAAACCCTGCGCGCGCAATGCCACCAGGATTTCCTTCGCCGTAAGTCCGAGCAGGGTCAGGCTGGCGATGACGATATCCGGGTGGAAGGTCATGATATGGTGAATCGCGCCCGGTCCGTCGGATGCTGTGGCTACGTTGTATCCCAACGGCCCCAAGGCTTGCCGAGCAACGAGGTCGATGACGTCGGGATCTTCGTCGGCGATGAGGATTTTCTCGGATGGCTTCGGCATATACACCGTCCGCCGCCCGCTTGGGGTATCCCATTGCTCTTATTTACGGGTGAATATGCGGCGTCGGCAGCGGAAGAATACTATAGCATACCGCCCCCGGAGAGGGCAAACCGGTGAGATCTGCGGATGGGCGGAAGGTGAACGCCGGCACGCAGGGAGTAGGTTAGAAATCCGTAAGAACAACCGAACGAATATTGACGCTCCCTTATGGCGGGAATAGAATGAATGAACATGATCCGGAACCCTCCGGAATTCGTTCACTGCAGATGATGTCATGGAATATAAAGATTATTACCAGACGCTCGGCGTTCCGCGAAAAGCCAGTGAGAACGAAATCCGTAAGGCCTACCGCAAACTGGCCAAGCAATACCACCCGGACCGTAATCGCGGCAAGCCGGGAGCCGAGGACAAATTTAAAGAAATAAACGAAGCCTATGAGGTACTCAGCGACCCGCAGAAACGGGCCCGCTACGACCAACTCGGCAGCGCCTACAAGAATTGGCAGCGTTCCGGCACGCCCGGAGGATTCGATTGGTCGCAATGGATGGGCAATCAACCCCATGGGGGAGTCCATGTGGAATACGGGAATCTGTCCGATTTGTTCGGTAACTTCTCGGATTTCTTCCAATCGATTTTCGGCGATATCCCCATCCAACAATCGGAAATTTTCACCCGCTCCGGCGGGCGGACGAGGACGGGGGCAAACCCGGAATCCGGTCGCAAACTTCCGGCGGTGGATGTCACCATCACTATGGAAGAAGCCTTCCACGGAGCCAAACGGATTGTCCAGCGGGGCGACCGGCGCTTGGAGGTGAAAATACCTCCCGGGGCACGGACCGGAACCCGGATCCGGCTGGCGGGCGAAGGGGTATCCCGGTCCGGCGGAAGAGCGGGCGATTTGTACCTTTCGGTGAATGTGGCCGCTTCGCCGAAGTGGGAACGGCGGGAAGACGATCTGTATACGGAAGTGCCGGTGGATGCATATACGATGATGCTGGGCGGAGAAACAAGGGTTTCCACCATCGATTCCAAATCCGTCATGCTGAAAATCCCACCGGAAACACGGACCGGGCAGTCCTTCCGGTTGGCCGGTTTAGGCATGCCGCATCTCCGTCAGCCCTCTACGCGGGGGGACCTTCTGGTAAAGGTACGGCCCGAACTGCCGACCCGGCTGAGCGAAGAGGAGAAGAAGTTGATCGGCGAGCTGGCCCGGTTGCGGAAGCGGAGGATGTAAACCCTTCGTTCCCCGTCGGATCGGCGCTTACCGGCTTGTCCGTTCTGCCAGCAACCCATACGAACATCCCCCGCCAGGCGGGGTATTCATGGAGAGAACAACATGAAAAGGACTTTCGCTTTACTTACGGTTTTAGCGGTGCTCGCGCTGGCTTGCTCTGGATACGGGATCGCCGCTCCGAGTCTTTCACCGGCGGATACGCCGATGGCCATTCCGACGGACACCTTGGCTCCAACGGCGACCGAGACTCTTGCGGCGCCGCCGCTGGTGGAGATCCCGGCCGGAATCGTCAGCGGGCTGGCGGATCTGTACGAGCGGGTCAACCCGGGTGTCGTCGCTATCTTCGCCTACGGCCGGGATGAATCATCGGTCGCCCTGGGATCCGGTTTCGTTGTCGACATGGATGGGCACATCCTGACCAACCTGCACGTGGTGAATGAGGCCGAGTTGGTCGAAGTGGATTTCCCGTCAAGCCTTATGACGGAAGCCGAAATCGTGGCGGAGGATCCGGATTCCGATTTGGCCGTTTTGCACGTCGATGTCGCCGCCGAGGAGCTGACTCCGCTGACGCTGGGCGATTCCTCCCAGGTACGGGTCGGTGATACGGTGATCGCCATCGGCAATCCGTACGGCCTATATAGCACGCTGACTCTGGGGATCGTATCCGCCAAAGGCCGGACCGATGAATCGCTGCGTGAAACCAACGACAGCGGTTACTATTTGCTGGGGGATA
>JBJYXS010000293.1:0-9407 GCA_046260075.1 Anaerolineales bacterium
TATAATTAGACAAAAACCAAAATCAGAATCTTATTTTACTTATCCGTATTATCATCAATAAGATTACAATAGTCAAATTAGAGCTACATTAAAAACTTGTTAGAATTGTGTTAGCGTTTGTGAGCGACGTAACTTGTTGTCAAATGGTTAGGCCGCGCTATTTAGAAAAGGGGGTGGCACCGTCCTCAGACAACGCCACCCCCTTTGTCACAGGGAGAAGATTTTCGACTACTACTTGCTGTCCTCAGCCAGCCAAACCGGTCGCAGAAGACGGAAGGCGATGCCAACCAGCAGCAATCCGAGACCAGTTGCAAACAGGATCGGGAGCATATCCACCGTGTTTGCGGCACCCGTCTCGGGCAACGCGGCCGGCTCTTCTTCGGCGGGTGGGATGAGGACCGCATTGATGACGTGGATGACGCCGTTGGAGGCCTCGATGTCGGTGATGACGACCTGGGCGTCCCCGACGTACACGTTGCCATCCTCAACCCGGATGGGCACCGGCTGGCCCAGAGCGGTATCGGCTGAGCTCAAGTTGACCACGTCGGCGGCCATCACCTTGCCGGGCACCACGTGGTAGAGCAGGATGTCGGTCAGGGCCGGGATGTCGTTCAGCAGAGCCGGGATGGTGCCTTCAGGCAGTGCGTTGAAGGCGTCGTCGGTGGGCGCGAAGACGGTGAAGGGACCTTCGCCTTTGAGCGTGTCCACCAGGCCCGCGGCCTCGACCGCAGCCACCAGGGTGGTGAAACTGCCGTTCTCGACGGCGATATCGACGATGTCCTTGTCAGCCTGATTGGATGGGGCTGCCAGAGCGGGTAGGGCGCTGATTGACAGCATGGCTACCACGAGCAAGAATGGGACAACCTTGGTAAAACGGCTAATCATTTTGTTACTCCTCTAGTTTGGTTTTGGATTGTGTGTGTTTCAGACTGTTTGTTCCACTGTTGAGCTTTTTTCGAGTGCGCATTGTAATTGTCTTGAACGCCTGATCGATTCAAAGTGATTGCATTTCCCTTGCCATAAGCACCTCCTCTTCTCCCCAATGGCCCTATGCTTGTCTTGATCATTGTACAAACCCTTGACTTGAACATCATTATACCATGATGTCTATATTTTGTCAATACCTTGCACATATAATTTTAAGGTTTGTTTCCGGTTTGCGTCGGGAATTAGATACGTTCCCCCTGCCTAAGTCTGTAGCGGATCTGGGCTGCATGGTCACGAATCACATGCATCTCCTCCGGGTCACGCTGATCGAGCATGGCCAACGCCAGGTTCAGACGCGGATTTTGCCTGAGTTGCTCGCGGTTGCGGGTCAGAAAGTCCCAATAAAGTGGATTTAGGGGACACGCAGTCTCGCCGATCTTATGTCGAACGTCATATCTGCACTGCTGACAGCAGTTGCTCATGCGGTTGATGTAGTTGGCCGAAGCTGCGTAAGGCTTAGTAGCGATGAGACCACCGTCCGCGTAGAGCGACAACCCAAGCACGTTGGGTGTAACCACCCACTCGTAGGCATCCGCGTAGGCCAGCCAGTACCACTCATTGACTGCTTGCGGATCAAACCCGGCCATCACACCTCGGGCACCGCCTTCGTCGCGAGCCGGAAAGCGTCCTCCGCATCCGGCGCCGGGGTTGGGATGTCGGACCAGGAAGACGCAATCCTATGCTCCTATCGCGGCAAGCCCGGTCGATGGCGGGGCTGCGATCCGCGGATACAATCCGGGCAGGAACGGCATACGGGGCGCCAGACAATCCGCAAGGACGAGATCCGGGAATCCCCCGGGGATTTCTGTTCGTTCGCGCACTCCTGCACTTTTCCGGCCCCCATATCACCGGACGGTACTTATGAAAATAACTCGTATAATGGTTTCGATTCGGATTTCACCATGGACAACGACCGCACCTCCCCGGATTTTTACCTCCTTTCAGCGCTGCGGATTCTGCGCGAATCCGCCGACGCGATCAACCGCTTCTCGGCCGAGAACACGCCCGCCGACGCGATGCGGTTGATTGCCGATACGGCGGTCCGTCTGGTCGACCGGAAACCGAACGATTCCCCCTCTGCAGTCATGTGGTCTTATGATGCGGAACGGGCGGCCTTTGATCGCGACTTGCGGATAAGCGCGGGAGAGGCCAAGGGCTCCGTACCGGATGATTTTCCCCGCCCCGACGGACTGGGGGCGCGGGCGATCCGCCACCGGCGGAGGCTGCTCTCTTACGAAGATCCATCCCTCCCGATACAAGACAACAAACGCCAAGCGGGAATCCGCTCGATGGTCTGCTACCCGCTGCTAGTCGCGGAAAAACCGACCGGGGCGTTGTATGTAACCCTGGGCGCCGAGCGCCGGTTTTCCGAGGAAGAGCTGTTATGCCTCGACCTGCTGGCTACCCAAGCAGCCGTCGCCATCCACACCACGCGCCGCTTCGAGGGTTTTAACCGCGCCCTGCAGCGCAAGGTGGATGAACTGGAGCGGCTGCACGGCGCCGAACAGCTGATCTCCTCCCGCCGCAGCCTGGAGGAAACCTTGCGGGAGATCCTGCGCATCGCCGTCGAACTCACCCGCGCTTCGCACGGTTCCTTCCGGCTGATCGACAAACGCGCCGGGACATTGCGGCTGGCCGCCCTCTCCATCGAAGAGCAGCCGGCGTCCCCGCCGACGGAACCGGATCTGCCGGTCGACGATACTTCCAGCGTGGTGGGATGGGCGGCTAAACACCGGCAGGCGGTGAGGATCGGCGACCTGCGGAGCCCTCCCTGGGAAGACATCTACCGCCCGCTGCATGCCAAAGGGCGGATGCTCTCTGAGCTGGCTATGCCGCTGCTGGGGGCGGGCGGAACCCTGGAGGGCGTGATCAATCTGGAAAGCCCGCAACTCAATGCCTTCCATGAAGACGATGTGCGGCTGATGGAAGCTCTCGCCACGCAGGCGGTGATCGCGCTGCAGGAAGCCCGGCTGCTGGAAGCATTGGAAGAGGTGACGATCCGGATGATCCAATGGCCGCTGGACCGCCTGCTGGCCTTCATCATCCAGCAGGCCTGCGACCTGATCAATGCGCCGCACGGCGTGGTATGGGTGCTGTCCGGCGCGGATCCGGAAACGCTGGTGGTGCGGGCCGCGACCGCCGGGCATACGCCGGGCGAGACTCTGCCGCTGGCAGGCAGCATGATCGGTATCTCGCTGCGCGAGCGCAGACCGCTGACCAGCCCCGATGTCAGCCGGGATCCGCGTTTCCTGCGCCATGAACTGGCCAAGCAAATGGGCTGGGTCTCCGGCCTGATCGTCCCGTTGCTGATGCGCGACGGCACGCCCCATGGGGCGTTGACCCTCTATTCCGCCGAACCGCGGGAATTTTCCGAATGGGATCAGCGCCTGCTCACCTGGCTGGCCAACCACACCGCAATCGCCGTCCAAGATGCGGAAATACTCGAGGAACTCGCCCAGGCCCGCGAACGCCAGACCCTGGCGGAAACCTTTGCCGCGCTGGGAGACGTAGCCGCCAACCTGCTGCATCGGGTCAACAACCTGGTGGGGATCATCCCGGTGCGGGTGCAGGGCGTGATCGAAAAGCGTCCGGCCCTGATGGACGACCCCTACCTGTCAAAGGCGCTGACCGAAATTGAAGACAACGCGCGGACGGCGATGGCCGCCGCGCGCGACGCGATGGCCTACCTGCGCCCCGTGAAGCTGCAACCGACGTCGGTGGATGTCTGCTTCCGGACCGCGCTCGAACGGCTGGATCTGCCCCCGCGCATCCAAGTGGTGGCGGAGGGTTTGGAATCCCTGCCGTTCGTGATGGCCGGCGAAGAGCAGCTGCGGCTGGTTTTTTTCAACCTGATCGAAAACGCGGCCGATGCCTTGGTTGGCGGTGATGGCCCGTCCGAAGACCGTCCCGCCATCCGAATTGAGGGCCGGGTCGTCGATCCGCCGCTCGGCGGCGCCCCGCGGGAAGTGGAAATCCTCCTGGCCGACAACGGCCCCGGTGTCTCCGACGATCAGCGCGATAATATATTCGACCTGGCCTTCTCCACCAAACGCTCGCCGCGCAAGCTGGGCTTCGGTTTGTGGTGGGTGCGCACGCTGATGGCACGGCTCGGCGGCGAGATCCGGCTCGCGGATTGCGGGGAGCCGGGTTGCGCCTTCCGAATCCGTTTGCCGGCCGCCCCGCGCGGACCGAAAGGCGATGCGGACCCGTCCGGCGGCTAGGGTCCGACGGGACGCGGCTTTCCCTTATAATGGCGTGGAAGGACAATGATATTATGACTGAATCGCAGATCATTCTCGTCGTGGACGACGACCCGCGTTGGCGGCGGTCCGTCGCCGACATCCTCGCCGACGCCGGCTATAAGACCATTCTCGCCTCCGCCCTTCCCTCCCCCATTCCCCAATGTCAGGCGGCCGTGCTCGACGTTTCCCTAGACCCATCAGATCCGGAGAACCGAAGCGGATTGGACATCGCCGATAAGCTGCAGCCGACTCCCGCCATCATCCTCTCCGGGGCACCGGGTCAGGAGATCGCGGACGCCATCCGCGATCTCCCTTCCATCGCCGGATACATCGAAAAATCCGCCTTCCGTAAAGAGAACCTCTTGGCCCTTGTCCGGCGGATCCTCTCCCAATCCGCCGCAAACACCGCCGGATCGAAAATTTTAATCGTCGAAGACGACTCCGGTTGGCGCGACATTTACGCCGATGTGCTGGGGGAATCCGGATACGAACTGCAGTTCGCCGTCTCCTACGGCGAAGCGCGCGGGCAGCTGCAACGGTCCCGCTATCAGGCGGCCATCGTCGACCTGCATTTGATCTCCTCGGCGGATCCGGAGGAGAACCGCGACGGTTTTGCTTTTCTGCGGGTGGCCGGTTCGCGCAGGCTGCCGACGATCGTCGTGTCCGCGCTCGGCGCCCCGGAAGACATCGACCGCGCCTACGACGAATTCGGCGTTTTCGCCTTCGTGGAAAAGGAAGCCTTCGACCGGAAAGCCTTCAAGCAGACCGTCGGCGACGCCATCCGCTCTTCAGCGCTTCAGGCGGAACTTCCGCCGATCGCCGCTCCGGCGAACGATCCGCTCTCCGAGTTGACCGACCGGGAACGCGAGGTGTTGGCGCTGCTGGCCCAGGGCCAGACCAACCGCCAGATCGCAAAGGCTCTGACGATCACCTCCAACACCGTAAAGAAGCACGTCGACCATATCCTCCAAAAACTGGGCGTGGGAACCCGGGCCGCCGCCGCGGCGATCGCCGCCCGGGCGGGCATGGGCGGCTGACCGCCGCCAACCCGCACCCGCCCTCCCCGGCGCGTCGTTCCCCGTCGATCACTTTTTTTCTTCCGCGCATTAATTCCTGCCGGCGCGGCGGGGGAATGCGGGCCTTCCGGTTCCCCGCGCAGCCTCTGCGGGGCCGCCTTGCCAACAGCGTTTCCCCCACCTACTCTTTCCGCATTTCCTCCCCGACCCATCCATTGATTCTCCACAATTCACCGGCATAGTGATGGACACAATCTATTACGCCGGCGGTCCGGATAAGCGAAAAGCATCGCCTTGGTGATCGAGCCGAGACCGATCCGACCGCCGAACAGAAGGAGTTCATCATGAAGTACTCTTGGATCATCCGAATCGTAGGAGTCGTGATCCTGCTGGCCGGAATCGCCGTCGTCGGGTATCTTGCATACTCCGCGGGAATCGCTCAGGGACAGACGACCGCACCGGCGGCCGCGGAAGCGGACGCCGTCACGGCCGGTCAGAGTCCCTGGGGTTGGCATCCATTCCACGGATGGGCCTTCTTCCCCGGGCTGTTGTGCCTGGCGCCGTTTTTCCTGTTCCTGTTCATCTTCCTGCCGCTGCGGATGGTATTCGGCCCCCGCCGCATGCGCATGCCCATGCACGGAAGATGGCATCGCTTCTGGTTCGACGACGAGGTTCCCCATCAGGTGGCGGAATGGCACCGGAGGATGCACGAGGCCGACAAAGGTGCCGAGTGACGGGCCGTACTCCCATATTGCGGCCGGGGTCCGGATATTCCGGACCCCGGCCGCAGCCGGAATCCCTTCCTGCGTCGGACGGTATAATCGAACGCGGATCTCCCCGATGAAAACCGTACTGGTCATCGACGACGAACCGAAGATCACTCATCTCCTCCGCGACTACCTGACGCGGGCCGGATTTGCCGTGCTGACCGCCCTTGACGGCGGCGAAGCGCTCCGCACCGCGCGGGCTCGCAAGCCGGATCTACTGATCGTGGACCTGGGGCTTCCCGACATCGACGGGTTGGACGTCACCCGCACGCTGCGCGCGGAATCCTCCGTTCCGATGATCATCCTCACCGCCCGCGACGAAGAAACCGACAAAATCCTGGGGCTCGAACTGGGAGCCGACGATTACATGACCAAGCCCTTCAGCCCCAAGGAGCTGGTCGCCCGCGTGCGGGCGGTCCTGCGGCGAAGCGAGATGACGCAGCGCGGCGCCCCGGACGACGTGCTGAGCGCGGGCGACCTGCGGATCGACCTGGCGAAGCACCGGGTGTTCGTCGGCGACCGGGAAGCGGACCTGACGGCGACCGAGTTCGAACTGCTCGCCGCCCTGGCGCGCCAGCCCGGACGGGTGTTCACCCGCTCGCAACTGCTGGATGCGATCCACGGGGTGTCCTTCGAATCCTTCGAACGGGCCATCGATTCCCACGTCAAGAACCTGCGGCGGAAAATCGAGCCCGACCCGCAAAAGCCGGTGTACATCCTCATGGTGTACGGCGTGGGATACCGGTTGGCCGAAAGGGGCCGGGACGGCGTGGAAACGGAATGACCGGCCGCCGGCATTTCCCTTTCGATTGTCCTCCCGGCGGATTCGGCGACGAGCCGCCGGAAGCCGGCGGCGGACCGCCCCATGAGATCCGCTTCCGCAAGTATTGGCGGAAGGATCACCGCCCCGGTTGGCGCTACGCCCACCATCATCCGATGTCCGGCCGGCCGATGCGGTTCCGGCTCGGCTGCCTGGTCCCCTTTTTCTTCCTGCTTTCCGGAATCGGTTGCCTCACGGCGGGCTTGGTGGCGGTGTTCCAACCGGGATTTCTTCAGGACATCCCGCACAGCGTCTTCCTCATCCCGCTGCTGGCGTTCATATTTTTATTCCTGGTACTGAGCGGAATCCTGCGCCGGGTGGTCAATCCATTCGATGAGGCGATGGACGCAGCGGACCGGGTGGCGTCGGGCGATTACAGCGCCCGGTTGCGGGAGCGCGGCCCGCGCCGGATTCGGGATTTCATCCGTTCCTTCAACACCATGACCTGCCGGCTGCAGGCATACGATGAACAGCGTAAACGCATGCTGGCCGACATCTCCCACGAACTTCGCACGCCGCTGACGGTGCTGCAGGGAAACCTGGAGGGCATGCTCGACGGCGTGTATCCGCGGGATGAGGAACACATCGCGCTGCTGCTGGAAGAAATCCGCATCCTCTCCCGGCTGATCGACGATCTGCGCACCTTTTCGCTGGTGGAGGCCGGCAAGCTCGTCCTGGAGAAGGAATCCTGCGATCCGGCACGGTTGGTTGCGGACCTGGCGCGGTCGATGCAATCCACCGCCGCCAAGGCCGGCGTGACGCTGAAAGACGATTCGGCGGCCGGTTTGCCGGCCCTTGAAGCGGACGCCTCCCGGCTGCGGGAGGTGCTCGAGAACCTGGTCACCAACGCGATCCGCCACTCCCCGGACGGCGCAACGATCCGGATCGGATGCCGGCGCGACCCGGACCGGGACGCCCGCCTGGAATTCCGGGTTGCGGACGACGGACGCGGGATACCGGCCGAACTGCTCCCGCACGTATTCGACCGGTACGTCAAATCCGTCGATTCCGGCGGCACCGGACTCGGCTTGGCGATCGCCAAGCGCCTGGTCGAGGCGCACGGCGGCGAGATCCGGGCCGAGAGCGAGCCCGGAAAGGGGACGGTGATTCGCTTTTGGATTCCCATTGCATCATGAACCGCACGGTATCGCCGCTGATTGCAGCGGCTCCCGTTCCTTGATAGAATGACCCATGCGATAAGTATTGCGAACCCGTATATAGTAACTTCGCCGGATTAAGCCGATTTATCAATGGAGAATGTCATGGCCAAACACACTTCACCCAAACACCATCTGACTCGCAAGGCGTTCATCCAGCTTTCCGCGGCGGGCGCCGCGGGATTCCTGGCCGCGTGCCAACGCGCCGAGGCTCCAACCGACGAGCCTGTCCCGCCGACGCCCACTGAGCAGCCGGCAACGGCGACGCCGGACGCCGTCCGCGGGCGACCGGACATCACCAGCCGGGTCGTTCAAACGCACGGCGCCGGGGTTTGGAAAGATGACGCGCTCTCCCCGCCGGTCCTGCGCCGGATGCTGGACGCCTCGATCACCCGTCTGACGGGGGCGGAAGACGCCCGCGACGCCTGGGCGTCGCTGTTTTCCCCCGACGACAGGATAGCCGTCAAGGTCAACGCGTTCTACAACAGCCTGATCTGGACCCACGTCCCGCTGGTGACGGCGGTGACCGATTGCCTGCAGGATGCCGGCGTTCCGGCCGACCGGATCGTCGTGTACGATCAGACCAGCGACGAACTGACGACCGCGGGATTCGTCGTCAACCGCGAGGACGCGGGAATCCGCTGCTACGGATCCGATACATCGTATACGGCGGACAACGCCGAAGTGGACGGGATGCCGATTGCGCTGAGTCCGGTCCTCTCGGAATGCACCGCGCTGATCAACATGCCGGTGCTGAAAGCCCACATGCTCTCCGGCATCACCTTCGCGATGAAAAATCACTTCGGTTCCACACAGTATCCCGGCACGCTGCACAGCGGCATCGCCCGCAAGATCGCGGCGCTGAACGCGCTGCCGGAGATCAGGGACCGCACCCGCCTGATCATCGGCGATGTTCTGGAAGCCAATTTGGAGTACGGGTACTCCTTCCCGTATTGGGAAGCCGACTACCGCGGCGATTCGATCCTGATGGGTTACGATCCGGTGGCGCACGACGCGGTCGGCTTGGACATCCTTGCGCAACTGCTGGCCGACACGGGAAAGCCCGAGCTGTCGTTGATGAGCATCGCCGAGGACTGCCTGACCGAAGCCGCCGCACTTAACTTGGGAACCTATCTCCCCGAATCGATTGAGCGGGTGGAACTCAACGTATAGGAGCGCGATGGCAAACCCCAACCGATGCAAACACGCATGCCGAAAGGGCCGGACCCCGGCGCTGCTGGCTGCCGGCGCCATACTGCTGGCAGGCTGCTCCTCCGGTGCGGCGGGGGGATTGGCCGATTCGCTCCCCCCAAGCCGTGCGCTCGCCGGCTGGGAAAGAGCCGGGGAGACGTTGACCTTCGACCACGAAACGCTGTTCCACTACATCAACGGCGCATCGGAATATTATTTCACCTACA
>JBJYXS010000294.1:0-9030 GCA_046260075.1 Anaerolineales bacterium
CCAGTCCTTTTCGAACGGCAGCGGGGGATTGGCGAGAAAGGTCTCCCGG
Source organism: Anaerolineales bacterium (assembly GCA_046260075.1). Lineage (GTDB taxonomy): Bacteria > Chloroflexota > Anaerolineae > Anaerolineales > RBG-16-64-43 > JAFGKK01. The sequence continues at coordinate 50 of JBJYXS010000294.1, forward strand.
TCGTTGTACTGGAAGAGCGCCAGCGCCGCGGGGTTGACGTCGGTCACCCGCAGCAGGGAAAGGCACGCGTGCACCTCTTCCGGATGGCCTTCCCAATAGGTCCGCCAGTCGGTGATCCCGGAGGAGCGCAGTTTGTCGACGCGCCGTTTGACCTCGGAATAATCTTCTTCCCAAAGCGGGATGGGGATGTCGGGCAAGGATGGCGGCGCAATCCGGCGGTCCTTTTTCCGCCGCGGAGCGGTGCTGCGCTTGGGCGCCGGGGCTTTTTTCCCCCCGGTCCGTCGCCGGCTTCTGCCGGAACCTGCGGAACCTAGCATATGCCGTATCCGTCCGGCTCGGAGAATTCCGGCTGCCGGCCGAGTTCTTCGCGCAGCGCCGCCTCGATGTCCATCATCATCGTCGAATCGGTGTAATTGCACAGGCTCACGCCGGTGGCGCCGAGCAGCACCTTCATCACCGCCTGGATGCTGAGCGCGCTCTTCCGGCTGGCCTGGAGAATATCCAGCAGGTACGGGTCGGGCGCCTTGTCGGTCAGGGCTTCCCCCAGCAGGGTCAACCCGCCCTTGAGCGTGGTGAGATGGTTGTTGAGGTAGTGCGAAAGCGTGACCACCGTCACCCGGACGATCTCGGCGGTGATCAGGTTCCGGTTGAGTTCCTCCTTGGCCCGGGCCAGGCGGGATTCGTTGAGCGCCCGGTCGATGGCGGCGAGGATTTCATCTTTGGTGAAGGGCTTGACGACGTAATCCCGCACGCCCAGGCGGAAGGCTTCGATCGCCACGTTCTCCGACCCGTAGGCGGTCATGAGGATCGCCGGAGCCGCGAAGGAGTCCTTGCGCAAAGCCGCCAGCATTTCCAAGCCGGACATGCGGGGCATGTTCATATCGAGCAGGATCAGATCCGGCCGGCCGCGGACAGCCGCTTCCAATCCTTCCTTTCCGTCCGCCGCCGTGAACGTTTTAAAGCCCATCGGCGCAAGGACGTCTTCGTCCAGAAGGATTCGGATATCCCGGCTGTCATCGACGATCAGGATCGTTTCACCGGCCATTATGTTTTAACCGCCCCGAAGCGCCGGCAGGAAGCCGCAGCCGCTCCGGGGAGAGGGACCGGCGGGGGGGCCAAGAGCGGCACCCGGGCCGGCCGCTTTGCGGGACCGCCTTTCTACAAAAGGTCAAAGGTGATGGTCTCGTTGCCTCCGGCCGGGTCGACCGCCACATCCCAGCGCGCCCGGGCGCCCAAGCGCCCCAGTGCCGCCATGCCGGCCGACATGAAGGGGTGCGAAAAGATCTTCTTCACTCCGCGCCCGGCCAGCAGGCCGAACTCCGGAGCGCTGATCGCCTTGGTGAAGGACACCTTGACCTGCTTGTCGGCGCCTTCCACCTTGACGGCGGAAGCGTATCCGAATTCATCGACGAACACCTTTGCCAACTGTCCGAGAGCCTCATCCGGCTTGGCCGCGTCGATCTTCTTGCCCATCTGCGTTTCGACCATTTCCAGTATCTGCTTGCCGACGCCCGGCGCGAGCGAGGTCGCGGATTCTTCCACCATTCCCCAAATGCCCATCGTCAACCCGGTCACGGTCAGGCCCCACAACCGCGCGCGGTTTTCGAGTTGTTTCTGCTCGTTGCCCATGGATTTTCCTCCTATTGGATGGATACGCAACGGATTAGCGGGGGATCGCCTCCCAGAACTTCGGGGCGTATTCGCTCATCATCACGCGCACGCTGCCCAGGATGGCGCTGCGGGTGACGGCCACGTTCAGGAAGTACGATCCGTCGCCGAGGAAACGGGTGAGCATGTAGCTCCGGTCGGTGGTGACCAGGTTATCGTCGACCACACCCATGCCGACCTTGGTCGTGACGTTGGCGGCCAGCTTCATCACCATCGCGACCCGCGCGGAGGCCTCGTTGGAATCGAAGATCGGGTCTACGGATCCCCCGGCGATCGACAGGCCGTCCATTCCCACGACGTCCGCGGAAATGAAATCGGCGCCTATCTCCCCGCGGAATTGCTGTAAAAGTTGATCCAGTTTGGCCATGGGTAATCTCCTTTTTCCGTCCCGGCGCTCACTGCGGCAACATCTGGCCGATGCGGTTGGCGTACATTTTGCTGATCAGGCGCATGTTCCCCAGATTGCCGCCCTTGCGGCTTACCGTCAGGCCGAGGAAATAGTTGCGGCCCGGGATGAAACGCATCATGACGTATGCGAAGTCCGTCGTGGTCAGGTTTTCCTCCACCTCGCCGATCTTGATCTTGCCCGTGGTGGTATCGACCAGTTTCAGCAGCATGGTCATCTGCGCCGAAATGGCCTCCGCCACCTCCATCGGCGATTTGGGGACTCCACTGGGGCCGACGAGTCCGGGAGGCGGGCCGCCCGGTCCACCCGGCCCCATGCCGGGAGGCGGGCCGCCCGGTCCTCCGGGCCCCATGCCGGGAGGCGGGCCACCCGGTCCACCGGGACCCATGCCGGGAGGCGGGCCGCCCGGTCCCCCGGGACCCATGCCGGGAGGCGGGCCGCCCGGTCCACCCGGTCCACCCGGCGGCATGCCGGGCGGCGGTCCGCCCGGTCCTCCGGGACCTGCCTCGCCCATAAGATTCCCGGTGCGGGGGTCGAATTGCACCATCGGCGGGTGAGCGGCGACGGGGATTCCGTCGGTCCCGATTAATGCGCTGCCGAGGTATCCCGTGATCTCGGCGCCCATTTCACCCAGTATCTGTTCGAAATTGGCCATCGGATTCACCTCCAGTGGAGCTGGGTTCTCTGTTTGAACGGCCGGCGCGGGCTGTGCGGACGGACGGCTGCGTCCGGTTTCGCCCGGCGGCGCAGCGGCCGCGGCGCGGGCGGCCAGCGCGGATTGCGCGGCTTCATCGATGCGGCGGGCTCCCTCCAGCAGCAGGCCGGTCCAAGCCTGTTGGATGGAAGTCGACGGCGGTTCGACGCCGGTTTCCAGCGTGAACACGCCCTCGCTCCAATCCAGGATCCGGTAGACGACTTCCTCGCCCGTCTCGCCGCCCGATTGGGCGTGGACCAGGTTTCCGTCCTTGAAGAACAGCAGGACCTGCACGCCCGCGCGCCGGATATCGAGTTGGGCGGTCTTCCGGTCCTGGCAGGTATTCTCGATCAGATCGGTCAGCGCCATATCGCGCAGATTGCCCTGCAAGCTGCTCATGGCAAACCTTTCCAGGAGATCTCCCAGATGCGGCGGATCTCCTGCATCGCGATGTTCGTTGCCCGGCGGTAGGAGGCCTTGCGGCCGGGGACCAATACCGCCAGGATCAGGCGGTGCTCTGCCATGCTGAACGGCCGGCAGACCAGGCGCACTCCGGCGGAATCATGGAACGAGATTTCGTCCGGTTCGGCCATCCCCAACTGGCGGGCGACCAGCGCGGCCGCCCGCTGCATGTAGGCAACGGCGGCGGATTGCCGCTCCGGATCGTAATCCGGCGCGGCGGCGTAGGCGATGGTCAGCCCCTGTTCGTCGGAAAGGACGGAGATGGGAAACCCTCCTTCCTCGTTCATGCGGGCCAACAGCGCGTTGATTTGTTCCGATCCGGATGGTCTGTCCATCTCCCTCCTTTATTCCCTCAGGCGGCGACTTTCTGCTGCTGCTGCTGCATGTGGGCCAGCACGCCGCGGGTGATCAGCTTCAGCGTTTCCAGCACGCCCTCGCCGCGGATGGCGACGGCCGGCACGGCGTTAACGTCGTAGAGGTTCAAGAGATTTTTCATCGTCTGCGGATCGACGGCATACACCAGATCCTGCTTGTTGCACTGGAGGACGACCGGCAGCTTTTCCAGGGCGATTCCGTGCGCGGCGAGGTGGTTGTTCATGTCGTTCCAGGAAACCTTGTTGGCGTGCATGAACTCCGGCGAGGAATCGGCCACGAACACCACCCCGTCGGCCCCGCGCAGCACCAGCTTGCGGCTGGCCTCGTAATAACTTTGGCCGGGGACGGTGTAGAGGTGGATCTTGGGCGTGAGGCCGTTGATCTTTCCCAGTTCGAGTTCGAGGAAATCGAAGAACAGGGTCCGGTCCTCGTGGGTTTTCAGCGAGATCAGCTCGCCGCGGTGGAGCGGATCGACCCGCGAATGGATCTGCTCGAGATTGGTGGTCTTGCCGCTGAGGGCCGGCCCGTAATAGACGATCTTCAGGTTGAGTTCGCGCAGCTGCCAGTTGATCTGCATGGTCATCCGCTCCAGATCGAATCCAATTCGTCGCCGATCAGCGAGGAAAGCTTGTCCTCGTGCAGACCGAGATCCAGGCTCGGCAGTTCGTCCGGCCGGGCGGAGGCGATGTCGGCCAGGCGGCGGCAGCTTTCCAGGATGAGCATCCGCGCCCAGCCCAGCGGCACCTCCCGGTCCACCCGTGCGAACAGGATCATGAACGGGCCGGCCTCGGAGAGGAAGATGGTCGACTGGCGCCCCTCGCGGAGGATCATCTGATAGCTCTGGTACTGGTCGGTCTGCCGGGCGATCTCCTGGCTGGCCGCCAGGTCGCCGGCCAGCAGCGCGCCGAGCGCGGAGAGATTGGTCTCGCCCTTCTCCCCCTCGTAGGCGATCGGCTGTCCGCTGACGCCGGCCAGGAGCAGGAATTGGGCCGGGCATTTCTGGGCCAGCTCCTCCAGCACCTGCCGGATGGCCTTATCGTGCCCCGGGTAGAGGATCACGTCGACCGGAAAATCCGAGGGATTGCGGGTGTCGAGATCCATCATGCGCCTTCCGTTTCTCCTCCCCGTTTAGGTGTCGGGGAGAATTCCGCTCTGCACGGCTTCGTCGTAGGTCAGCAGTGCCGGGTGCGAGGGCTTGCCGTCCGAGGGCCGGGTTTTATCCGCCGATCCCATGCGCGAGCCCGGTCCCTCCTCGATGAAGATCTTCTGCAGCTCGCCGTAGAGCGCCTGTTCCATATCCTCGCCGAGGGTGTTCTCGCTGGTGTGGATATCGGCGGTGCGGAATTTCTCGCGCAGCTCGGCGGCCGCCTTCTGGGCGGCGTACCAGACCGATCCCAGCCGGCTGGAATAGGGCCCGCGGTCGACGACGATGACCAGCAGAAAGGGACCGACGTTGACCGCGTAGAGGTCTTCGCGCTTTCCCTCGCGGTAGGCCAGGTTGACGCCCTCGTCGCTCGGATCGACCGCCCGGCCGGCCTCGCCCAGGGTGGTCATGCTGCCGCCCAGGAGCGAGCCGATCTGGGCCAGGTCGAGGTTTTCGACGTTGCCGGCGCGGGCCATGCAGCGCCCCTCGCTGTCGGTGAGCAGGATGCAGCGGGCGGCCACGTCGCCCTGCAACTGGCACAGGATCCGGTCGACCTCGCGGTAATCCTTTTCCGCCAGGACGAGGATGCCCGAGGTTTCGGCGTCCGCGCCCGCAGCCTCGCGCACGATCTTGCGGAAGGCCTCGATTTCCAGCGGCTTGGCCAGGTAGCGGTAGGCTTGCAGGCGCGATGCCTCCGATTCGACCGCGGCGCTGCCGTAGGCGGTCATCAGGATCACCCGCGTTTCGGGGTGGATGGAGTGGACCTTTTCCATGAGTTCCAGCCCGTTCATCCCGGCCATCTTGTAGTCGGTCACGACCAGGTCGTACTTGCGCTGGATCAGCATGTCCATCGCCTCCTCGCCGCCGATGGCGGTGGAGACGCGGAACTGGTCGCCCAGCTTGCGCAGGCTGTTTTTGAGGACCGAGAGCACGCCGTCCTCGTCGTCGACGATCAGCACCCAGTAATCGGCCATTGAAGATCCCTTTCGCGCCTTTACCACTATAGGGCGCGGGGGAGAGCCGTGCGGTTAGGAAAGGTTAGGAAAGGTTGAAGGGGCTGTCCCAACCTCCTCTCCCCCTATCCCCCTCTCCCCCTTCCCGTCGTACGGGAAGGGGGAGAGGGGTAGGGGTGAGGGGGATAGGACAGAATCGGCGAGCGGTTGCGCGGGTAAGTTGAGTATTCGTAAAGGCCGTCCGGGAATTTTTATCAACGCGCGGGATTGCGCTGGTACAGCCCGTTTGGCAGCATGAGGGGTTTTCTGATACTGCATTTCCTTTCCCGTTACGCCATCAACCCCTCCCTCCCCTCCCCAAATACGTGCGAGAGGGATACTCCATAGAGAAGTCCGCAGCACGCATTTGGGTAGGGTGTCCCGCAGGGAAACGACGGGGGGGTAAAGGGAGGGAGAAGAGGTTCAGGACAGCTGCCGGGATGGAACCTCAACGGCGAAGATCCCGCCTACCCACTTGGGAATCCCGGAGGAGAATCAGCAAGAACGAAAACCGGCTGCTTTGCCAAGCAGCCGGTACCATTTCCGGAAGCCGATCGCAAACGGCGTCATCCGAAGAGCCATTGCTCGGCTTTTTCCCGCTCCTGGAATAATTGGAATTTAAAACCCTGGCTTTGAAACACGATTTCCAGGTATTCGAACGGCTCCCGCAATTCCGGTTTGATGATTTCCGCAATCCGGATATTCAACAGCGCGCCGAGGAATTTCATCATTTGCGGGCGTTTGTGGATATCAACATTCTCCCCGACGAATTTCTCAATCTTTCTTTGGTCGATCAACGCCTTGGTCGTCTTGTTCTTGCGCATCACACCGATAAGTTCCTTGGCCATGTTCATCGAACCCTCTTTATCGGCGACGCCGGAAGTGGCCACTTCGACATATTGCGGTTCATCGTGAAGGGTGATTTTCCATTCCATGGAAATTTCCTTGCCTCCTTTGTTCGCTTTCCCCCCATCCTCACGGGCCCGGGCAGCCGGCCGGCCGCGCAGGACCGGCCATAGTATACCCCTCCCAGCTCCCTCACTCCGTTCAGGACAAGCCTCTCCAAATACTCGGCGGCGACCTCCCCCATTGAAAAACACATCCGCGCATTTGGGGAGGGTCTCTTGGAACGCACCGACGGATGAAGGCAAGCAACGGCGGCGGGAAGCAGAATGGGATATCCCGGATATCGGACGGCTGCTTATCCATGGCCGCCCGCGCAGGTTCTCACCGCGGCATCGCCGGAAGAGGAAGAACCGCTTTATCGGATGTGCGTATCGGTAATTATCGCCCGCCTACGGTATCCACCGGTAATCAAACGCTCCCCAAAAGCAATAATCGTCCCCATAGCAATTTTCCAGGTTTTCCTCGATCAATACCGGGTTTCCATCCGGAATCGATACGTAGTACATCCGATTCTCCACGGCAAAGAAAAATCCCAGAGAATCGCCCCTCCAGAAGAGGTGTTCCGGAAGATAGGCGTCGATATCCCGCAAGGGAACATCATCCCGGTCAAACAGCCGCAAGGCGGAGATGCCGCCGGTTTCCTGACGCTCGTGGAAAACCATCCACTGATAATCCGGCGAGACGAACATCCAGCCCTCTTCATCGACGATCATCTCGACCGCATCTTCTCTCGTCACACCCAGGATCCCGGAATAATAACCGTTCATGAGGAACGTATGCGCATGCTCTCCGCGATACGCCAGATCCCGGCAATCGTATGCTGATGAAAGGCGCCGCGGTTTGCCGTAGGAAGGAACGATATACAGGCCGGCCTCGATGCTCTCGTCAAAAAAACCGTCGTTTGCGCAAACCGCCGCCGAACCGTCGACCGCCGACAGGGCGTACGCATTGTACGAATCCTTCCATATGTCGGACACTTTGCCGGTTTCGATATTGACCTTGCGCAAGCCATACAGTCCGGGACCGTTTGCCGCCTCCGAAAATTCGGCGGTGTTCGAAGAAACCCAACTTCCCAACGACATGGACATGGTAACGTACTTCGCGCCGCCGCCGCCGGCGCGCGCCGCGTACACCTCGCGGGTCCATTGCATCCCGTTGGGATTGTTGGTCGAGGAGTGCAGGATCCATTTTCCATCCGGCGACCAGCGCATGCCGCCGACCATCTGGCCGTAGCCGTCGGTCAGACGTGTGATGCCGCCGGTGCGCGTATCGTACACATACAGGTCGGAGGTCGGGCCGTCCATTTCCCCCGCGAAGGCCAAATAGCGCGAATCCGGAGACCAGTCGAATGTGTTTATCCCATACAGGAATATCTCCATGATCAGCTTCTTGACTTCTTCGATATCCTCCACCTGGGAGTAATATGGGTCATTGGCCATCAGGTACTCGGCGACCTCATCGAAGTTGGCGGGATAATCCGATGACAGCAATTCCGTCACCGTTATCATTTTCCTATCCGGGAGATGCAGCAGATGCAGCGTCAAGTCCAAAGGGCCCGACAAATCGATATCCGGAGGATAACCGTAGTAATTCACCTTTCCGGCGGAACCGGTATGAAACGCCAGCCACTCCCCATCCGGCGAGAGAGCGCCGGCGATCTGCAGGTTTTCCACTCCCTCGGGAAGATCAAGGGTTTTCCGCCCCATGGTTTCAGGATTGAAAAGGACGATCTCCGTTCCGCCCCCGGCATTCTGCGCCCAATACGCCAGGTGCGGCAGGGAACCGTCGAACGACGAGTAGGTGATCGGCATATGGGTTACGGTATATGTCGGTTTTATATATGTCGGTCTTCGGGTTTTCGTAATGGATGGCGTACTGGTGAATGTTGCTGTTTTCTCCACCGGCCGAGTGGGTGTATCGGTACCCGCCGCTGTCGGTAATTCTTCCGTTGCATTACGGCATGAGGTAAAAACAGCGCCGAAGAACAGCAGGGCTGGAATGATAATCGCCCTTTTCATGCCGCCACTTCCCTTCTTCCTGCCAGGCGGATTGCGCTGCCGCCGCCGGTTGGGCCGGCCCGCGGATCTACTCCGGGAAGACGCTCTCCATCACCTCGAGGGCGAACCGCGCCGACACCGTGCCCGGTCCGCCCGCCATCTCGATTCCGACCTCCACGGCTTCGAACACCTCGCGTTCCGAGGCTCCGGCGGCGGCGGCCTGCCCGATGTGCCACTGCATGCAGGATTCGCAATCGATGGCCACGGAGATTCCCACCGCGATGAGTTCCTTGTGCTTCTTGGGAAGCGCGCCGTCGGCGAAGGCGGCCTGCTCCAT
>JBJYXS010000295.1:0-2266 GCA_046260075.1 Anaerolineales bacterium
CGCTCATCGGGTTGCAATAAACGTGTTCCCGATGCGTGATATAAAAATATTTCCATCGATCCATCTTGAATCCTTGTTCTATGGGCGTCCCGACGGCTGGTGAATGAACCGCTTGATCGACTGTGCCAGACTGGGATCAGTATACATCATCCGCCGCCGATGAATACGCCTTCGAAAACCCCAAACCGAAGGACACGTCTGATTGACTCGCGGGTTGGGTAGATTATGATTTAACTCAAACCACTTTTCCACAATATGGTCCTGGAAGAACCACGCCTTTCAAAGAAAGTATTTTTGATGATTTAGTTTTCCTTTCCATTAAGTATCGTTGTATTGCCATTTCTATATCTTCATTCTTAGTTGCATCGATTACTCGGGAAAGACAATCAGCACGTCTTCCTGATAATTTTGAAAACCTTTGGTTTTTCCAATTTTCGCGTTTACAAAATAATAGGTTTTTATCCGTCTTGCATTAAAATTTTTCATTGGATTTTTCCTATAAAGAGGAAACACATCAAAGTCATTTATTCCTGTTTTGCCAGTAATATAATGTACTGCTGCGCCCTGACATAGAGCTATGCCTAGAATCCGATCGGAGTAATACATAGACCATTTCAGGTAGTTAAAGAAGAATTCCACTCGATCTAGCTTGGCAATTTCCGCTATAAGCTTTTTCAGCCGGCGGCCCAACCGCCCGAGAACGTCCGACGGGAGGACGGCCGCTGCCCGGGCGTCCGTCACCTGTGTGAAGTTGACTCCGACCGAGTAGATGGTCGTAATATCGGTACATTCCGCCGTCACCGGTTAAGCCATCCCGGGCGCTATCCTCGCCGGCGAAAGACGCAGCAAATCTGACCGGCCGGTGGCAATTCCGCCCCGGACGGAAGATAGTAAAATGTATGCATGCGGCCGCACGGCGGATCGCGGATGCCGGACATCGGCAAAAACGGCGCCCAACCTCCGGCCCGCGCCGCGCCGGGCGGGAACCTGGTTCACAAAGGGAACATCATGCAATATCGAAAATTCGGCCAACTGGATTGGGAAGTGTCGGTCCTGGGCTTCGGCTGCATGCGCCTGCCCGTCATCGGCGGCAAACCCGCCGACATCGACCAGGAAAAAACCACCGAAATGATCCGCACGGCCGTCGAGGCCGGCGTGAATTATTTCGACACCGCCTATCCCTACCACGAACAGCAGAGCGAGATCGCGCTGGGGAAGGCGCTGGCGGGCGGATACCGCGATCGGGTGCGCGTGGCCACGAAATCGCCCGTCTGGCTGATCGAGAAAAGCGACGATTACCACCGCCTGCTCGACGAGCAGCTGGAACGGCTGCAAATGCCCTGGGTGGATTTTTACCTGTTCCACGCCCTCAACCGGGATTCATGGGAGAAAATCAAGCAGTTGAATCTGTTGGCCGAGGCCGAAAAAGCCCTCGCCGACGGACGCATCAAGAACCTGGGCTTTTCCTTCCACGATAATTTGGGGGTCTTCAAGGATATCGTCGACGGCTACGACGGGTGGCGCTTCTGCCAGATCCAATACAACTACATGGACACCGAATTCCAGGCCGGCACCGAAGGGCTGCAATACGCCGCCGGGAAAGGGCTGGCGGTGGTGGTCATGGAATCCATCCGGGGCGGAAAACTGGCCCTCGACCTGCCGACGACCCGGCCGATCTGGGAATCGGCTCCCATCCGGCGGAAACCGGCCGATTGGGCGCTGCAATGGCTGTGGAATCAGCCCGAGGTCACGGTGGCCCTGAGCGGGATGTCCACCCTCGAACAGGTGAAGGAAAACATCGCTTCGGCCGGGGTATCCGGGACCGGCCGGTTGGACCCCGGCGACCTGGCCCTCATCGGCCGGGTGCGCGAAGCGATCGAATCCGTCAGCCCGATTCCCTGCACGCGCTGCGAATACTGCCTGCCGTGCCCCAACGGCGTCAACATCCCGCGCAACTTCGACATCTACAACGAGTTTGCCATGTACGATAATCCCGAAAACAGCCGCTTCACCTACCGCCGCTTCGTGCCGGACGGCGAAAAGGCGGCCAACTGCATACAATGCGGCGAATGCCTGCCCAAATGCCCGCAGAACATCCCCATCAGCGACTGGATGCCGGTGGTGGAAGAGGTCCTGGGAAAGAACAAACCCTACGTGCGATCGGTCTAGGGAAGGGATGCGGGGGGCCGTACGGGCGGCGCCACCCTCGGCACGTCCTTTGCCGGGGGTGAACTTAACCGGCATCCATAGAACCGTCGAAAATCAT
>JBJYXS010000296.1:0-2700 GCA_046260075.1 Anaerolineales bacterium
AAAGGTTTTTTGCCCATTCGGAAGCCGGCCGGTCTGATCACCGGCGCGGAACGGAAGAGTTGGCGGGCAATGAGGATCGCACCCGCCGATCAGATCCGCCCTTCCCCCCGGCCGTATTCCCGCATGGCCCCCATCCACGGGTCCCCGGCCCTCAGCCGGCCGATCATGCGGGCGAATATGGTGCCGAAGTAGACCTCCACGCCTCCTTGCGAAGGATGGGCGGGCCAGATGAGGATCGGGTCCGCCAGGTCGTGCGGGACCGCCCGCACCGGCCTGCCCGCGCCGAAATCAACGCCGTATGCGGGCAGTTTCGAGAAGTTGTTGATCTGGAACAGCGTCGGCGGCCGGGCGTACATCTCCGCGAGGTCCACGTGGCCGACGGGCAGCCCCAGCGGGATCAGCGCCAGGCTGACCAGGAGATCGCGCCGCATCTCCGGCGAGGGGGTCTTGAGCTTCGGCGCGAGCGCGTCGTGGATGATCCGCGCGATGTCTTCGACGGCCGAATCGCCGGGGAAGCTCGGCGTGATGACGAAGGTCGAGGCGTTGCCCGCGAAGGCCTCCGGGATTCCCTCAAGATGCCCCCGGCCGTTGGCCACGGTGATCTGCGTGCAGGCGGTCTCGCGAGCCACCCCGGCGAGCCGCATGCACATTTTGGTGAGCAGGGCCGAGAGCGCGACGTTTGCGCTGCAGGGGAAGCCGAGCCGCGCGGCGAACTCCCGCTTCAGCCGCTCCAGCGCTTCGGCGGAAAACGGGAACGCGTCCGTCCGCTCCTTGAGGATCCCGGATGCGAACAGCGGCAGAAGGCGGAGGAACTTCAGCGTGGATAACTTCACCCAGCCGTTGTCGAGCGCGAACCGCATCCCCTCCCGGCGGGTCAACCGCTGCGGCTCGGGGAGCAGCCCCTGTTCGAGGACGGGCCGCTCGAAATCCGCGCCGCGGCAGATCCGCCCCCAGTTGTCGGCCATCTTGTAGAAGCTGTTTCCGTCCAGGCAGGCGTGCGAGCACTGGATTCCCACGACGTAGCCGTCCGCCAGCCGCGTGACCTTGACGCTCAGCGGCGCGTCGCGGCCGCCCTTGACGCGCGAGAGGCTTAGCCCGGTCGAAAATTCCCTGCGGTTGATTCTCCCCTGCCGGAGCGCGCTCACGGGACGGCCGGAGGAATCGGCGACGGCGAACGGGACCCCGCCGTTGGCGAGCCGGATTCCATCGGTGCCGTCGATCCTTCCGGCAAGATGGGGGTACTGACCGAGCAGAATCTCCAGCCCGGCCTGCATCCGCTCGATGTCGGGCCGGCCCTCGAAGATCCAGGTCCCGCGGAGGACCATCGGCAGGCACGCCCGGTCCAGGTTGGTGAATTTCCATACCGCCTGCGGATACCGGCTTTCCTTCGCGCGAATGATCCGTGTCGATGCTTTGCCGGTCATTTTCGATTTTCCTTTCCCTGCGATTATTATTACAGGGATTCCTATTCTGATGAAAGGAATCGTCCGTACAGCCAACCACGGCGCCGCACGTGAATGAGACTGACCATAGTCTACCGCTTTCCATCGCTTATTATTGGGATTCCTCACGATTTCGTCGCTTTTGACTACCTTTGCACTCGCGATCCTATATAGCAAACTCAACACACTTTCGAAAACCAAGACACAAGTGGTTGTGGATTGGTGGAGACAGCTATACAATAGGGGGTGTCCACATCCGAGCCTGAAGGGGATGCTCCCCTCAAATACTCACATCGCCGGAGCCACTCCGGACCAACTCTCCGGGTTGGCCTAAGAATGGGGTAAGTTCATGGGATGGCTTGGATATTATATTCGCAAGCACATCGCCATATCGCGTCATCCTTCTGACAGGCAAGCGGCGTTCAAACAGATATCTTTGGTTCCACGATTCTTTGGACGGAGGCGAATTCATGATCATCAGGAAATCGGCGGGTTTGCTTTCGCTCGCAACCGCTTTGACACTTGGCTGCGGCATTGGGGATATTTTCTCTCCGGTACCGACGCGAACGCCGGAGCCCTCGCCAACCAATACCCGCACGCCGACCTGTTCCGCCACCCCCACGGTGGCGGCCACGACGACGGAGACCCTGACGCCTACCCCGCAGGATACGGATACGCCGGTGTACACCCCATTCCCGTTGGTGGTGGAACCATACAACAGCAGCCTTGAAGACGGATATCCATCTCTGGACGACTTGTCGGATACCAGATCCGGCGACTATCATCGGGTGACCGTTCATGCGGACGAGCCCGCCATTTTGAGTTTCGGCTGGGCACATGCCACCATGAACCTGCTGTACCAAGATCTGTCGCACATATCCTGGACGGTCGCCGTGGATTCGCAAAATCTTCCGGTGAACCGATTGTATCGCTACGATCACTGTCTCTCCAACATCCATTATTGCTCGCGAAGATACACAGGGATCATCCGGACATGGAGCGTCGGCGAGCATGTCATCGAAATCACCATGACGTTGGATACAGCCCTGTATCCGTATCGCTCACCCAACTTAATGGAACCTGGCGACTATATGGATGTGTATATAATTACAGTACTTATATGAGGATAGTTCAACCGGCGAGATCGAGTCTGCTTTACGTTGTAATTGAACTACTATCGGGGATTGTTTTTGATCTTATCTACTCTGACACTTTACTAAGGAGAACCGTTTGCTATAGAGGGCGGATGTATCAGAAG
>JBJYXS010000297.1:0-6854 GCA_046260075.1 Anaerolineales bacterium
ATTTCTACGTCGATCCCGGAACGCTCCCCCGGATCGCACTCCTGGTGTTTCTCCTTGCCGTGACCTTACTCGACTTGTGCTGGAGGATTCTAGCTATCCGGCTGTTGTCGTTGCCGGTGCTCCAGCGGCCGGCGTTGATCATCGGCGCGGGACGCGCGGGTACGATGATCCTGCGAATCCTGACCCGCGAGGTTCCGGGGCAACTGCGCGTCTGCGGAATGATCGATGATGATGAAAAGAAACACGGCAAGAAAGTGAGGGGCGTTCCGATTCTGGGCGGGTGGGAAGTCTTGGGGGATGCGGTCAGCCGGCAAGGGATTTCCGTCCTCGTGTTGGCCATCACCGGGAAGATCAACCCGCAGCTGTTCCAGGCGATCCTTGATTGCCAGGAGCAGGGAACGGAAGTCATCCGCATGCCGGCGCTGTACGAATCCCTGCTGGGACGCGTTCCGATCACCTACCTCAGCGCCGATTGGCTGCTGACCTCCTTCCTCGACAGCGTCCGGTTGTACGATCTCTACAGTCCGTTGAAACGGTTGATCGACCTGCTGATCGCCGTCGTCGGGTTGGCAGGAAACCTGCTGCTGTTCCCGCTGATCGCCCTGATCATCCGGCTGGATTCCCCCGGGCCGATCCTCTTCCGCCAGGAGCGACTGGGAAAGGGCGGTCATCCGTTTTGGATCTGGAAGTTCCGGACGATGGTGTTGGATGCGGAGGGGGACGGCGAGGCGCGCTGGGCGTCGCCGGAGGATCCGCGGGCGACGCGGGTCGGCAAGTGGATGCGGCGGACCCGATTGGACGAGATCCCGCAATTCTGGAACGTGCTGTTGGGGGAGATGAGCCTGATCGGACCGCGGCCCGAGCGTCCGGCATTGATCGCTCAATTGGAAAAACAGATTCCCTTCTACCGCGCCCGTCTGCTGATCAAGCCGGGGTTGACGGGCTGGTCGCAGGTGAACTACGGATATGTGCGTTCGGTCAAGGACACGGTGTTGAAACTGGAGTACGATCTGTACTACATCCGCCACCGGTCCCTGCTGTTGGATGTAAAAATTCTACTTCGTTCACTGGGAACGATTCTCCGGTTCCAAGGTTCCTGATGGACTGTGTTATCCCCTCTCCGTTCCCCGCAATTTCCTTGAATCGGCGGGCATGAACTTCCCTTCGCCATCCTCCGGCCCGCGCCGGGCGCGTTTCCCGCAGGATATTCCCCATATCACCGGACTGGTGGAATTGTGTTTTGCCGACGTGCTGGACTACCCCTCGCGGCGGATGTTGCGGGAGGTGCGCACTGTGGCGCGGATGGGTCCGATGGCTTGGAAGATCTCCCGGCTGCTGGGCGTCGTGCGCAAGGAGGAATGGCTGTCGGCCTATGTGTGGGAGGAGCAGGGTCGTATCGTCGCCAATGCCAACGTGACGCACCGGGGCGGCGAAGAACCGGATTGGCTGATGTCGAACGTGGCGGTACATCCGGATTACCGCCGCCGGGGGATCGCCCGTTCGCTGGTGGAATATGCCGTGAACGGACTCCACTCGCGGGGGGTTGGAGACATTTACCTGCAGGTGGATGCAGCGAACCGGTCCGCAGTGGATATCTATGATAATGTCGGGTTTGCGAAAATTGCCTGCCGGATGGCTTGGCAGCGGGCCGGCGGGGAAAACCGACTCGCCCGTCCGGCGGGTGCGCGGTCGTTCCAAGTCGCCGAACGAAAATCCGCCGAGTGGATGGAGGAGTATGAACTTTGGCGGAGCGTCAGCCCCCACGGCACCGCGTGGAATACCCCGCTGAAGAAGAAAGCCCTTCGTCCGTCCATGTGGAAGGGGATGGAGCGTATGCTGGCGGGCGAGCAGGAGAAGCATTTCCTCGCCCGGCGCGGGGAGCTTGTCGAGGCGGCCCTGGCGGCCGTCGGCCGTGCATCCGGATGGGAAGGAGTCCTGATCCAGCGGGAGGGCAGCGGCGGGAAGGTGGAAGCCGATTTGCTGCACGCCGCGTGGGACGTGTTTTCCCCCGGGCAACGCGCTTTGCTCGAAACCACCCCCGCGGTTTCCGAACATACCCTGGAAAAACTCGGCTTTAGGAAACGACGTACATTTATCTGGATGCGGTATACTTTTCCTGGAGGTGCTCCATGAAGCGGTTTCTCATCCGATTGGGAATCAATGCGGTCGCAATATACGCGGCCATCCGACTGGTGCCGATCATCTACGGCGCGCTCCGGCCGGGACAGGGTCTCGAAGTCCAATCCGCCAATTGGGTGGCCATCGTCGTGCTGGCGTTGATCCTCGGGTTGGTCAATGCGCTGGTAGCGCCGATCCTGAAATTCCTGACCTGCCCGTTCATCCTCGTCACGCTCGGCCTGTTCACGCTGCTGATCAACACCTTCCTCTTCTGGCTCACCGGCCAGATCGGCGGCGTGTTCGGCTTCGGCTATCGGGCGGATTTCATCGCTTCCTTCCTGGGCGCGCTGATCGTCGCAGTGGTCAACGTCGTACTCTCGACGGTCTTCAAGGACCAATTGAAGAAAGGCCGCTGACCGCCGGACGGAGCGTTTCGCCGCGCGCCCTTTCGCACTCCATACCTGGGGTGAGTGTGGAAGCACGCGCGGTTTTTTCTTTTTAACCCTGCGGCTGCCGGATGGTTTGACGGGCTCTCCGGTTCTTTCGACGCCGCAAGCGGGCATTACAGCGAGCGGGCGGCCTGTTGTGGGAAGCCCGTCCCGCCGCCGGGATTGGATTTGTCAGGGCACCGGAGGATGACCGGTTGGGAACATGCCCTCCGTGAAGGAATGTGTATGATCCGCATTGACGGCCCCCATTTTCTCGACGAACACGGCAGGACCTTGCTGCTGCGCGGGGTCAATCTCGGCGGAAGCAGCAAGGTGCCGATCCGGCCGGACGGCGCCACTCATCTGCAGGAGGGATTCTTCGACCATCGGAACGTGTCCTTCGTCGGACGTCCTTTCCCGCTTGCGGAGGCCGAGGAGCACCTCGGACGCCTGCGGACTTGGGGATTCACCCTCCTGCGATTCCTTGTCACCTGGGAGGCGATCGAGCATTCCGGTCCCGGCGTATATGACGAGGAATACATCGACTACGTCCGGGCGGTGCTGGAAGCCGCCGCACGGTATGGATTCTCCCTGATCATCGATCCGCATCAGGATGTATGGAGCCGGTTTTCAGGCGGAGACGGCGCGCCGGGTTGGACACTGGAAGCGGTCGGCTTGGATATCCGCCGGCTGCAGGAAACCGGAGCAGCCGTCCTGCATGCCTTTGCAGAAGGCCCGCTGCCGCGTATGGTCTGGCCGGCCAACGAAAGCAAATTAGCCGCCGGGACGATGTTCACCCTCTTTTTCGGAGGCAACGATTTCGCACCCGCGACCCGCATTGCCGGCGAACCGGTGCAGGATTACCTGCAGCGGCGGTTTATCCGCGCCGTCTGCCACCTCGCCCGAAGGCTGAGGGACCTTCCGTGCGTCATCGGGTACGAAACGATGAACGAACCCGGCCGGGGTTTCATCGGCTGGGCGGATGTGCGACTGCCGGGCGGAAACGTAAAGGTCGGCCCGATGCCGAGTCCCTTTCAATCGATATTGCTGGGATCCGGATTCGCCCAAGCCGTGGAGTGGTTTGAAGCCGGCCCTTTCGGATTCCGCCGCGCGGGCAGCCGTCTGCTGAACGACGGCCGGGTCAGCGCCTGGCATCCGGGACGGATATGCGTCTGGCGCGAGAACGGGGTCTGGGATACCGGACCGGATGGAGCACCCCGTTGCCTGCGGCCGGACCACTTCGCCCGGCGCAACGGACGGCCGGTGGATTTCACGCAGGATTACTACCTGCCCTTCGTCCGTCGCTTCACGGAGGCGGTCCGGTCGGTCGATCCCCGGACGATGATCTTCGTGGAAAGTCTACCGATGGATCCGCCGCCGCGCTGGACGGCGGGCAACATCGTCTACGCGCCGCACTGGTACGACGGGTATGCGCTGATGCTGAAGGATTATTCGCCGTGGATGGCGGTGGACGCCCACACCGGCCGCCCGGTCTTCACCCCCTGGCTCATACGGCGGTCGTTCGCGCGGCAGTTGCGCCGGTTCCGGGAATGGTCTGCCGAGCGGCTGGGAAATCCGCCCGTCCTGCTGGGAGAGTTCGGCATACCGTTCGACATGCGTGACAAGGAATCCTACCGGACGGGCGACTTCCGTCCGCAGATCCGCGCGATGGACCGGACGATGCGCGCGTTGGACGATGCGCTGATGTCGGGGACCATTTGGAATTACACCGCCGACAACACCAACGCCCATGGGGATGGATGGAACGAAGAAGACCTTTCGATCTTCAGCCGCGACCGGCAAACCGATCCGCAAGACGTGTATTCGGGAGGCCGTGCGCTGGATGCGGTAGTCCGCCCGTATGCGCGGGCTGTGGCGGGGGAATTGCTGAGCATGCGGTATGACATCCGCAGCCGGACGTTCACATGCGCGTTCCGGCACGAGCCGGCCGTCACCACGCCGACGGAGATCTTCGTTCCGGCCTATCCATATCCGAAAGGGGCGGGCGTCGCGGTCTCCGATGGAACGTATGAGTGGCGGGCCCGCGAGCAAGTCCTCCTCTACCGCCATACGGCGGATCAGGAAGTGCATACGGTCCGAATCCGGCCGAAGTAGCAATGAAATATCGATTGCCCTGTAAAGCCGCCCCCATCCAACAACGGTTCATCCTTCGTTTCGAACCCGAATTGTGATAAAAAGTCTTCGTAGTGCGCCGGGTAAACGGCTGCATCCGGCGCGGTCTTATTATTGCCGCAATATCATGCACTTCCGATAGGAAAGAGGAACACACGTCCCATGAGTGACGAAACGGAAATCCCCCTCCCGAAGAACTGGCTGGCACGGTTTTCCGCCGTGTGGGCCGGCCAGGCGTTCTCGCTGTTCGGCTCGATGATCGTGCAGTTCGCGCTGGTCTGGTGGCTCACCGCCCAAACCGGATCGGCGACCGTCCTGGCCGTCGCCTCGCTGGTGGCTCTGATCCCGACGGTGCTGGTCGGCCCGCTGGCGGGTGCCTTCGTCGACCGCCATAACCGGCGCATGATCATGATCGTCTCAGATAGTCTGGTGGCGTTGTTGACCCTGTGGCTGATGGTTCTGGCGAGTCTGGACGGAATGCAGATCGGGCACGTGTATGCGGCCATGTTCCTGCGGGCCGTGGCGGGCACCTTCCAATGGCCGGCGATGCAGGCCTCCACCTCGTTGATGGTGCCCAAAAAACACCTCGCGCGGGTGGGCGGGATGAACCAGACACTATACGGGATGCTTGGCATCGTGGCCCCGCCGGCCGGGGCATTGCTGGTAATGGTGTGGCCGCTGCAAGCTGTGCTGGCGGTTGACCTGATCACCGCGGCCCTGGCGGTGCTGCCGCTGGCCGTGATCGGAATACCGCAGCCCCCGCGTACGGTAAAGCCGGATGAACCGCCGAAGAACATGTGGCAGGATATCCGCGCCGGATTCGCCTACCTCCGGGATTGGAAGGGCGGAATGCTGTTGATCGCTACGGCGATCGTGGTGAAGTTCTTCCTCAACCCGGCGTTTTCGCTGCTGCCCATACTGGCCGTCAAGCATTTCCAAGGGGGTGCGCTGGAAATGGGATGGCTCGACGCCGCTTCCGGAATCGGCACCGTGGCGGGCGGCTTGCTGCTTTCCGTGTGGGGCGGATTCCGGCGCCGGATCGTGACCGTCCTGTTCGGCCTGACGGGGCTCGGTATCGGGATGGTCCTGGTGGGGTTGACGCCTTTCGATCTGATCGGGATGGCGCTGGGGGCGATCGCCCTGGCGGGCGTAATGGGATCGCTGATCGACGGTCCGGTGTTTGCGATTCTGCAATCGGCGATACCTCCGGATATGCAGGGGCGGGTGATCTCCGTATTCATGAGTCTGATCTCGCTGGTGGTTCCCTTTGGGATGCTGTTCGGCGGCGTGTTTGCCGACCGGTTCGGTGTGCCGGCGCTGTTCCTGATCGCCGGTCTGGTCTGCCTGGCCGCGGCGGGATGGTCCTTCACCCAATCGGCGATTCTTACCCTGGAACAGAACGCGCCGAAAACACCGGCCGTCCCGGAAGCGCGCCCGGCAGCGGATTCACCGGCAGTGCAGCAGCGGGTGACGGATAGTGATGGCGGATTCTAAAAAAGAGATCCTGTGGAATTCGAATCCGGTTTGTGGTACAAAAACTCATTCCGCATCATCGTACGCCCCTCGGATATATCTGAAAATGGACTATCTGGAATCACTGAATGCCCAGCAGCGCGAAGCCGTTGAATGCGGTGACGGCCCGGTATTGGTGGTGGCCGGACCGGGCAGCGGCAAGACGCGCGTGCTCTCCTGCCGATTCGCGCATCTTGTGCTGAACCGGGGAGCAGCGCCACATCAGATTCTGGCCGTCACTTTCACCAACAAGGCCGCCCGCGAGATGCGCGGCCGGATCGAAACGCTGCTGGCCTCGGAGACGGCGGGCGGATCGAGCCCGCGCAATCTGTCGCTGGGGACGTTCCACTCGCTGTGCGCCCGCTGGCTGCGCCGCGACGGTGCGGCGGTGGGTTTGCCCCGCGAGTATGTGATCTTCGACGACGACGATTCCAAACGCACGGTCAAACAGGCCCTGCTCGATCTCGATGTCAACATCCGGCAGTATGCGCCCTCCGCCGTCCGGAACGCGATCTCGCGGGCCAAGAACGACATGCGCACGGCCGATCAAATGCCCGGCCGCTCGCCGTTCGTCCGCATCGCCGCCCGGGGATACCGCCGTTAACAGGCATTGCTGGCGGCCAGCCGGGCCGCCGATTTCGACGACCTGCTGCTCCTCACGGT
>JBJYXS010000298.1:0-7034 GCA_046260075.1 Anaerolineales bacterium
GATTTGATCGAGGATCAGCAACAACGCTTCCGATCCCGCCCGTTCGCACCGCTCCAGGATCGTCCCGACCGGAACCAACGGGTAACCCTCCGCCTGCAGCGCAACGCCCTGATGATTTCCTCCCAGGCGGTCCAACACCTGCGGCTCCACCTTTTCGATTCGAAGGGATTTTCCGCGTGCCAAACCTAGGATTTCCGCCAGTGTGCCCTGCTCACGGACCCCCTTCCCGACGCGCAGGAGGTAAGCCGTCCTCCGCCCCGCACGCAATGTTTCACGGACGGCTTGTCGGCCGAAAATCCATTCCCCCTTCTTCACAGCCGCCGCCGTTCGCCGGCGCTATGTGACGTCCGGATGGGAAGTCGGCCCTCCGATTGGTATGCTCCATCCATTCCTTCGAGGACGTCTCTTTCGCGCGCCAAGCGGTTTTCACTCATCGCCGGTTTACTGATATTTCCAGATCGTGCCGTCCTTCCCGTCTTCCAAGAGGATTCCGATTTCCTCCAGGCGGTCGCGGATCGCATCGGAAAGCGTCCAGTCTTTCCGATCGCGGGCTTCGTTCCGCAGGGAGATCAGCAGCTGGATGAGCGGGGATTCCTTCCCTCCGTCTCCGGCCGATTTCGCAGGAACCAATCCCAGGACATCTCCGGCCAATTCCCGGTACAGAGCCGCAAAGCTCTCCAAATCCTTCCGTCCCGGCCCCTTCTGCGAACCGAGGGCGATGTTGACTTCGCGGGTGAAGTCGAACAATGCGGCGATGGCGCCCGGTGCGTTGAAATCCTCATCCATCGCCTCGCGGAACCGCTGCCGTGTCTCCTCGATTAATTGGTTTGCCGCTGAGCTTTGTTTGGCATCCCCAACCGCCGGCGCGGCAAGCCGCTGGACCAAAGCCGTGTATGGTCCGATCAGGCGCTCCCATCCGTTAACCGCGCCCTGCATGGCGTCTTCCGAGTAATCCACCGGACTCCGGTAATTGCCCGACATGATGAAGAAGCGTATGGCTTCCGGGCGGAATTGCGCCAGCGCATCGCGCAGGGAGACGAAATTATTCAAGCTCTTGCTCATCTTTATGCCCCCCACCGTCAGCGATCCGGTAAGCAGCCAGTAACGGGCAAAGGGCTTCCCGGTCGCGGCTTCCGCCTGTGCGATTTCGCACTCGTTGTGGGGGAAGATGTTGTCCACCCCCCCTCCATGGATGTCGAACGTTTCGCCGAGGTATTTTGTGCTCATGGCGGAGCACTCAATATGCCAGCCCGGGAATCCCCATCCCCATGGAGACGGCCAACGCAGTATGTGTTCTGGTTGGGCGCGCTTCCAGAGAGCGAAATCCTCCGCATGGCGTTTTTCTTCGCGCACATCCACCCGCGCGCCTTGCTCCTGTTCCTCGATCCGGCGCCCCGAAAGCTTTCCATACTCCGGAAAGGATCGAACGTCGAAATACACCGATCCATCCTTTTCGTAGGCATGTCCCTTTTCCAACAACCGCTTGACCCACTCGATTTGTTCGGTGATATGTCCCGATGCGCGCGGGGAAATATCGGGGCGGACAACACCCAGAGTGTCCATCCCTTCAAAATATTCCCGGGCGTACCGTTCCACGAGTTCCATCGGTTCCACCCGTTCGCGCTGGGCTCCTTTCAGGATCCGGTCCTCGCCGCTGTCGAGCAGATGCCCGACATCGGTGATGTTCTGCACATACCGCACACGGTAGCCGGCATACCGAAGATAACGGACGATGACATCAAACGATACGTATGTCTTGGCGTGTCCAATGTGGGTGCTGGCATACACCGTCGGTCCGCAGACGTATATGTGCACCCTTCCCTCCGTGATGGGTTGGAAGGATTCCAGTTTTCGGCCCAAGCTGTTGTAAACGACTAGCGTCATGGTTTCTTCCTGTCGAAGCGAATGGGGTCAGTGCGAATTGCCGGACACGGCCGGCGCCGTGTTATCGACGCGGGCGAAGATCATCCGGCCGGCCGATGTCTGCAATACTTTGGTAACGACCACAGAGATCGTGCGGTCGATATATTTTCTTCCTTCATCGACCACGACCATGGTCCCATCCTCCAGATAACCCACTCCCTGGCCGGGTTCTTTGCCCTCCTGGATCAGATATACCGGAAGCGATTCTCCGGGGAGAAAGATCACCCGGATAGCGTTGGCCAGATCGTTTAAATTCAAAACAACCACGCCCTGTAGTTCGGCCACCCGGTTGAGGTTGTAATCATTTGTCAGGATCGGGCAATGCAATTGCTTGGCCAGGACAATCAGTTTTTCGTCCGTGCTGTGAATATCCTCAATGTCGAGATCGGTGATCCGAAGCGGGGTACGAGAGTCTTTTCGCAGCCTGTTCAAGACCTCCAACCCGCGCCGTCCACGCTGGTGTCTGATCGGTTCGGCGGAATCGGCGATGTACTGCAACTCATTCAACACGAAGCGGGGAACCAGCATAGTGGATTGCAGGAAGCCAGTGGCGGCAACGTCCGCTATTCGTCCGTCGATGATTACGCTGGTATCCAGGAGGACCGACCGTTCCTCGCCGGGAGTAGGCGCTGTGCCGCCGCCCCTGGTTCGGAACAACGCGAGTAAATCCACCCGGCGCATCGAAAAAACCATCACGCCCAGATAGCAGAAAAACGCCGCGCCAATCAGCGGCAGGAAATCGCCGAACGGAGACGGGAGCATGGACAATGGAAGGGCAGCCAGGGCACCGACAACCAAACCCGCCACCAAGCCGATCATCGAGGCGGCAAGGTTGGTGGCCGGCATCATCGACAGCGTATTGCGCAGAGCCCGCACCGGACGGGTGGTTAAATATGGGGTCAGGATCAGGCCGGTTAGGGCGCCCAGCGATGCGAATAATGAAGCCCATTGCTCGCGCGAGCTATCCGCGAGATCAGCCAGCCGGATCCCGAGGAAAAAACCGCCCACGATCAAGACAACCATTCCAATCAACCGGAAAAAGAACTCGATGCTCATTGACCACCCCGAAAAAAAAAGGCGAAAGCAGACGGCCGCTTTCGCCTTACGAATGACAATGTCCCGAATACCCGAACGCCGGGCGAAGTGCTATGTCATGTTCGAATAAAGCGCGATAAGGCCACGTGCAATAATATGGAAAATGATGCGTAAATCATAGCATGCCGGATAGGCAAAGTCAAAGCATCGGCTTATCCCTCGTCATCCCGTACAGGACGGATCTTCGCCGGAAATATGCATCTGCTACGCAACCCCTGAAGGTGCACGCATCAAGGCATAAACACATTTCTCTATGGTAGGTATTGCGGGATGGTAAGACCAAACCCCTGCAAAGCCCGGAGATTCCGCGTTCGAAGGCAGAACATCCGAAGAGGATTCCAGGGATCCTTCGGGCAGACAACCCGGGTTGTTGAGAGACTCCAGCCGGTCCGCCTTTGGTATACTGCGCATACTCTTCTTTGGAGGCCGCATTGCGATCGACGGGCATGCTGTTCCGATGGTTTTCCATCGCCACCGTGCTGGCCACAGCCACGCTGGTACTTATCGAATTGGTCAGTTACAGCCGGGATCAAACCCGGATTCCGCGCGGGATCACTATCGCTGAGATCCCCGTGGGCGGAATGACTTCACAGGAAGCAATGCAAATGCTGCTTCAGGTCTATAACCAGCCCATTGAAGTGTATTACAACGAAAACGTTTTCTTTATCTCCCCTTCCCAGGTCGGTTTCATCCTCGACGCAACCAGCATGCTGGCCGCCGTCGATGCTTACCAAACCCAGCTTCCGTCCTGGGAGGGTTTCTGGTCTTTTTTGTGGAATTCCCCCGCCCAAGAACACACCATTCCCATTAAAGCAGAATATTCACGGACCCAACTGCAAACCCTGATGGAAGATATCGCCGCCCGGTATGATCTTCCCCCCATACCGCCTCAACCGGAACCGGGCAAGCCTTTCTTTTCACCTGGAACGCCGGGAACCGTATTGGATCAGGAGCATGGGGCGGAACTCATCCTCGATGCGCTGTTTTCACCCGACGACCGCAGCGTCAGGTTACCGATCATTTCCAACCAGCGGAGTCTGCCATCCATAGAATCGCTGGAAACCCTGATCAAGCAATTAGCCGCTGTAAACAGCTTTTACGGGCTGATGGACGTCTATGTCGTTAATCTCCAAAACGGGCAGGACATGCACCTGATTCATATGAACGGGCAGGATTACGATCCAGAGCCCGACGTAGCCTTCACCGCCGTCAGCACGATAAAAATCCCCATAATGGTGGCGACTTTCGTAGATCAAAATCTGCCCTTCGAGGGAGAAACCGAGAAATGGCTGACGGATATGTTGGGGATAGAATCGGGCAATGACCCCGCCGACTGGCTGATGCAGCGACTGGACGTCAAGCAAGGTCCGCTGCAAGTGACTGACATCCTCCGTGAGCTGGGCCTGGAAAATACCTTCATTGCAGGGTACTTCAAGCCGGGGTCTCCCTTGCTACAGTCCTACCAAACCCCCGCCAATACCAGACAGGACATCCGGACGGATCTTGATCCCTATAACCAGACGACACCCGTGGATTTAGGGCTCCTGCTCCAGGATATATATCAATGTTCTTTGGGCGGAGGCACGCTGCTCTTGAAGTACCCGGATAGGATCACCTCCGGCGAATGCGCCCGTATGTTGGAGCTCCTTTCGAACGATACGATCGGGGTCTTCATCCAGGGAGGGGTACCCGAAGGAACCAAAGTCGTGCACAAACACGGCTGGGATCCGGGGATATTCCATACCTATGGAGACGCGGCCATTGTCTATTCGCCCGGTGGGAATTACATCCTGTCGATTTTCCTCTGGCAGGCGGATTGGTTGCTTTGGGATGTCGGATCCAGGACCATTTCCGAAATCTCCAAGGCCGTATACAACTACTTTAATCCTCCGACGACCACGTAAATAAGGCCTTTTTTCAGCCTTTTTCTTGGGGATTTCCCTCTTTATGTTCCACGTGAAACATCCAGCCAAGGACAACCAGGAGAAAGCTCGGTTTTCGGGTATACGCCTGTATTGGGGTACAATCCGTCCGCTTCTCCGGCCGACATATATATCCCAGGTTGTCCATCCCATCCGGATACCCAGAACGGAGCATACCTTCCGCGCAAGGGATCGCTCGATCGGAAGATCATTTTTTCTGTATATTCAAGGGAGAAATTTCCACCAACCCACTGCAAATCCATCAGACTCCGTCTTCTGGAATCACTTGCGTTTTATCCTGCCAGGGCGGGATGAGATCAGACCTTTCCACGCGGTAGGGCCATGATAAAGCGACCGATTTGCGATTATGAGAATTCCGATTACCAGAAGACTTTCTGGGAGGATGGATCCCGTGAGTATGAGGATCTATGCGAGGCCCGGGTTATCAGGCGGTTGATGCCTGCCGCCGGAGGCCGCCTGCTTTTAGAGCTGGGTGCCGGCGCCGGGCGCAACACCGCCCGGTATGCAGGATACGAAAGGATCGTCCTGCTGGATTACTCGCGGACACAGTTACAACAGGCGCGGGAAAGGCTGGGGGCCTCCAACCGCTTTCTGTTTATCGCTGCCGACATCTATTCGATCCCCTTCGTGGACGGCCTGTTTGACGGTGCCACGATGATCCGAACCCTTCATCACCTTTCCGATCCGCCGGCGGGACTTCGCGAAATCCGGCGAGTTCTGCAACCGGAATCATTTTTCTTGCTCGAATATGCCAACAAGCGGAATCTGAAAGCCATCCTCCGCTATCTCCTCCGCCGTCAATCATGGAATCCATTTTCCCGTGAAGCCGTCGAGTACCTGCCGTTGAATTTCGACTTTCATCCGGCAACCGTCCGGACTTGGCTTTCCGGTTGTGGATTTCGGATCCTCGTTCAGGCCACCGTCTCCCACTTCCGCATTGCCGTGATAAAAAGAACCATTCCAGCCCGTGTGCTTTCTTTCCTGGATTATCTCTTGGGATTCACCGGTAATATCTGGCAGCTTTCGCCCAGTGTGTTCATCAAGGCGACCTCGGATTCATCCGGAATTAAAGACAACCAGGGTTTCTTCCAATGCCCGTATTGCAGAAGCCGGGATTTCCAGGAGAACCCGCTGCCTTCCGAAGGCGCGCTGGATTGTCTGCAGTGTAAAAGGCGCTATCTTATACGGAACGGTGTCTACGACTTTAAAGAACCGCTTCTTTTATAGGGAAGCCAGTTCCAGATCAAATCGGCGATGTCGTCTGCAGCCTGGGGCCGGGCGATTCGCTTGCAGGAAGCCGCTGCGCTCTCCCGGATTTTCGGATTGACGATCCAGCGTCGGACCGCATTGGACGTCCGTTCAGAGCCAGGCGCCCATCGTCCGGCTCCTTCTTCCACCACATATCGGACGTTTCCATCCTCTTGGCCGGGAATCCGGCTATACAGGACCATGGGCAACCCGCAAGCCAAGGCCTCACTGATCGTCCCAGGACCGGCCTTGGTTACCAAAATATCCGCCGCATTCATGAATTCAGGCATATTTGAGACGAACCCGTAGATCCGGGTCGGCACGGTCCATTCAGCGGTTTCCATTTGATGTCGCAGCTTTTCATTACGCCCGGTGATCACCACCAGAGCGCATTCCGGACTGGTATACATGATTGCACGAGCCGTATTAAACAGCGGTCCCATGCCTTCCCCCCCTCCCACAATCAACACGACCGGCCGGTTCGGCGGCCATCCCAATGTCTGGCGCAAGGAGGCCTTCTCTTCGGTGCGGAGGAATTTATTGCTTATCGGTAAACCCAATAAAACCACCTGTTCGCGGCGCAATCCGTTTCTCAGTGCGCTCCGGCGCACTTCCTCGGTCGGTACGACGCACACATCCACCCGGCGGTGAAACCAGTAATTCGGCGCCGTGATCAGATCGGTGACGGCGGTGATGAAGGGGGGCCGTCGTTTACCTAAAGCCCGCAGAACGGGGGCGTTGAACAAGGGATGCACGCAAAACACCAGATCCGCCGGATGTTCGCGCACCAGCTGTTTTGCGGCCGGCCGGATCCACGGCCAAAGG
>JBJYXS010000299.1:0-2056 GCA_046260075.1 Anaerolineales bacterium
CACAAGAGCCGGGGACGCCGACCCCGGCTCTCGAAAAGGAGGAGAAGAAGAGAGAATTGCCCTTCTGTCCATAAGATTAACATATCCGCCGAAAAACTGCCCGTCTGCCGTCCGACGGAAAACCTACGAATGCCCTACGCGATGCCCGTTTTTCTCCTTTTTAATGCTTCTTTAACATCCATCGGTGGACCCGTCACCATCCCCTCTCCGGGACCCTGCCGATGCTGATGTTTCTGCTTGCGGCATCCCCGCTCCTGATCATCCTGCTGCTCATGGCCGGCTTGCGGTGGGGGCTTATCCGCACCGGTTTGGCCGCCTGGGGGTGGACTCTGGCCGTTGCGTTGCTGGCGTTCGGAGCGGATCTTTCCTTGATCGCCGCCTCGCAGGCAAAGGCGCTCCTCACGGCGCTGGATGTGCTCGCCGTCGTCTGGGGGGCTTTGTTGTTTTACGCGGTATGCGACCAAGCCGGCGCCGTCCGGGCGGTCGGAATCGGCCTGTCCGCCGTCGTACCCGGCAAGGGATTGCGCGCCCTGGCTCTGGCTTGGGCGTTTGCCTCCTTCCTCCAAGGGGCGGGCGGGTTCGGCGTGCCGGTGGTGATCACGGCTCCTTTGCTGCTGTCGGTCGGTTTCACGCCCATGCAATCCGTTCTCCTGCCCTCCATCGGCCATGGATGGGCGGTCACCTTCGGATCGTTGGGAACATCCTTTCAGGCGCTGATGGCGTCCTCCGGCCTCGGCCCGGACGCCCTGGCGGCTCCATCCGCCCTCCTGCTCGGCGTGCTCTGCCTGCTTTCCGGAATATTGGTCGGTGTATTGGCCGCCGAAAACCGGGGGGAATTACTATCCCTCCTTCCCGCCATCCTGGCGATCGGCGGATCCATGGCGGCGGTCCAGTATCTGCTGGCCGTCGGCGGTTTCTGGCAGGTCGCTGCGCTGGGCGGCGGTCTGGCCGGTTTGGCGGCGGCC
The DNA here is from genome assembly GCA_046260075.1 of Anaerolineales bacterium. GTDB lineage: Bacteria > Chloroflexota > Anaerolineae > Anaerolineales > RBG-16-64-43 > JAFGKK01. The sequence continues at coordinate 966 of JBJYXS010000299.1, forward strand.
GCGGGTTTGGGAATCCTCTATCATCGGCGTAGAGGCCGGCGGTCCTTTTCACCGGACAGGTCATTTCTCCTGGGATTGTCGGCCTACTTGGTGCTGTTGGCCGTCGTGTGTTCCGCGCGGTGGATCGGTCCGCTGCGCGATGCGCTGGAATCGGTCGAATGGCATTTCAGCATCCCGGCTGTTGCGTCGTCCCCGGGAAGTGCGGCGGCGGCCGGGAACGATCTTGTGTTCGCGCCGCTGGCCCATCCGGGAATGCTGCTGGCATACGCCGCGGCGGTTGTGTTTCTATGGTTCCGAATCCTGAAGTGGTATGGCGGCGGCGCTACGGGGACCATCCTTCGGAAAACCGTGGAACGGGCGTTCCCGGTATCGCTGGGAATCCTTCTGATGACCGGCGTTTCGATGCTCCTGGCGTATTCGGGAATGACCGCGCAGCTGGCGGAGGGATTAAGCGCATCCGTCGGAGCCGTCTTTCCGGCCGTCGCGCCTTGGCTGGGAGCGACCGGGGCGTTTCTGACCGGCAGCAACACGAATTCCAATCTGCTGTTTGCCCAACTGCAGCAACGGACGGCGCGCGCGCTGGGCGTTCCGGAGAAAATCCTCCTGGCCGCCCAAACGGCCGGCGGCGCGGTCGGATCAGTGGTTTCCCCGGCCAAGATCGGGCTGGGATCCATCGCTTTCCGGCGGGAGTTGCGGGAGGGGGCCGTGATGCGCCGCCTGCTATTACCGATCGGAGTATTGTTGGCGGCGGGAAGCGCATGCGTCCTGCTGATGCTTTGGGGATAGACGGAATGCGGAAAGCATCGAAACCCATCCGGATCTTTTCCGCCGCCGGCGGCGGTAGGGATGGGAGCCGTCTTTACATGCCGCGCGGCGGGAAGGAGTAAAGCGCTCCAATCGGGTGGTACGATTGCGGCGGAAGAAGGAAATTGATACGATTACCTTTCAAGGCCTTCCCGGGAGGCGGTCGTTCGGCCGCCGTAGATTGCGAGTCGCCGTTTTATGGAAGATTCCGTTTTTATCCTGATCACCGAACCCCTGTCCGCAGACATCATCGCCCGGCTGCAGGCCCTGTCGCCGCGGCTGAATAT